>DQCG01000470.1 GCA_003533825.1 Phycisphaerales bacterium | reverse complement strand
GGTAATGCAGGTGAAAGTGTCTTCAGGGAAAACCTTGCTCCAATCGTCGACGCCGGCATCAATCAGACTGTCGAATTGGATGACACCTCCACGGCCGTGGTCAATCTGGAAGGCATTGTTACCGATGATAACGAAAACCTGTCTATCGGATGGCAGGTCATCTCCGACCATGACAATATTGTCATCGAACCGGCCGACAGTAACAGTGCAACAGCAACCATAACCGCTCCCGGCCAATACGTGCTCCAATTATCTGCCAATGACGGCCTGTACACCGTGACCGATCAGGTGCTGATCAACACCTGGATTCACGATTACAACAACCTGATCGTGCATTGGGATTTTGAGGAAAGCTGGAACGGCCAGAATGTTAACGATGTTTCCGGCAATCTCAATTATGGCCGGATTATCGATGGCTGGGATGGCATTTCAGAATATACTCCCTTTGAAACCGGCCAGGGACTCAATCTTTTCAGCGACGAGCTTACAGTGACCGGCGATTGGCTGGAACTGGATTTGATTATGCCGGATAGCGGCACGATCGCTATGTGGGTCAAACCCATCGATTTCTATAATTACCATTCAATCTTCGATAATTCCGGCAACGGCAACGACTGGGAAATGTGGATTTACGGCGATTCTCGCGCCCGTTTCCGCGTGGAAGATAATACTGCCGTTACGGCCAACCTGAACAACCTGGCCGAAGATGGTGACGGCCAGAACAAATGGTGGCATTTCACGTGCACCTGGGCCCGCGATCCTAATCAACCCGATCAGGTAGCCACCCAGTTATATGTAAACGGCGAATTAAAGGATGAAAGTACGGGAACCTGGATCGATCCCGGCACGACCTTTTTCCTGGGCGGCGGTCATCCTGACAACCATTTTTGTAACAGCACTTTCGATGACGTAATGATCTATGACAAAGTTCTACCCGTCGATGACATTCTTTCTCTGGTCTATCCCGACAACAAACCTCCCCAGGTTGAGGCCGGCGAAGAACAAACCGTATGGCTTACCGAAGAAGGTTCAGTATCGGTCACACTGGCCGGTAGTGTGGAAGATATTGACGGCAGCCCTGTTGGCGAGGTGACCCGGTTATGGCAGAAAGTCTCCGGCCCCGGTGAAACAGTCATTGAAACGCCGACCGCCATGGAAACAGTCGTCGTCATCGATACTCCCGGACTTTATACTTTTTCGTTCACAGCCAACGATGGGCAGTTTGAAAATACCGACGAGGTGATAATTGATGTATGGTCCTTTGGTGATACCGGCCTGATCGTTCACTTGCCACTCGACGGCAATACCGACGATGTCGCAGGCGGTTTTCACACCGCATTGATTGACGGGACTCAGGGCAATCACGAATACGTTGACGGTATCGATGGTCAGGCCCTGCAGTTATCCGGATCACACGGTAATACGGATAACGATGTGGTCTCGATTGATTTTGCTTATTACATACGCGGTTCCATCTGCCTCTGGTTCGAACCAACCGAGCTTTACAACTATAACAGCATCCTCGACAACAGTGCCGACGGCAACGACTGGGAGATGTGGATTTACGGCAGCGGCGAGTTTGCCGGCCGTATTCAGTCCGGCTATGTGCGGGGTTTCTGGATGGAAACCCAAACATGGTACCACATAGCCATGACCTGGCGTCCCAAACCGGATAATCCCGATATCATCGATCAATTGTTGTACATCAACGGCGAATTGGTCGCCTCGAACGAATCAGATTGGGTCGATCCCGGAAGCACCGTGTTCCTGGGCGGAGGTCACAGCGACAATGAAGACTGCAACGGCGTCATCGACGATTTCCGGATCTACGATCGCCCCATCACTTTTGAGGAGATACAGCAACTGGCGTCCCAGGGACAATCGGGTACTGAATAAAATAGCGCATTAAGCTGTAAGATCTATTAATTATTATTTGAGAGACGGTGTTTGTATTGCTTAATTCTAATTGTTCCCGGCTGCGCGTCCGCCTCTTGAATTTTATGGCAGAAAAAGCTCCTTCTGGACAAAGATTGCGATATAGTGATTCGTGCCGGTCATCAGCTCGCAGCGAACTGAAATCCACCCTGCCTGCTCGGCCTGCTGGATGAGCAGGCCCGGCGACCATGCGTGCTCTGAGGCCCGGCCTCTGCCGAGGGCCGGATTCATCTCGATAACACAAAGCTGGCGGCAGAATATCAGGTAAAGCTCAAGGATTCAAGGAAAAGAGGACAAAGGCGTAAGGGCGCAAGAAAAAAAAGTAAGCTCTTATTTTTTATGACTTATGACTTGTGCTTTATCGTATATGAGCTATAATAGTATTAGATAGGGAGATTTGAATGATGGGTGGAAAGAAGTCACTCAAAATCAGATTTCTGCACACGCTGTGGGTGGCGTTGATAATTATTCTCATAATTTGGATTATGTCCATCCTGGAATGCAACCTGGCAACGCCTGCCTATTGAGAGAAAAATGCCTTATCGCCTGTTAATCATTGGGTTTTTCGTTCAACTAACAGTTTCGGCTATCGCTTTATGGCTTGCAATGAAGCTGACGAAAGAAGAAGGCCCATTCCTGGGTCTTTTTGCGGCCGCGTTCGTAGCATCGCTGGCGAGCCTGCTGCCCATACCTTACTTTAGCGGACTGGTTTCATTCATCGTGCTGCTAATCTTGATTTCAAAGTTCACCACGGCCGAAATCTGGCCCGATGCAGCCCTAATTGTAGTAGTAGCCTGGGGACTCGCAGCCCTCGCCAATTATGCGCTCATGATGGCCTTGAGATAATAAACTCAAAACATGTACAGTATGATCAATTCGCAGACCTCACTATATAGTGTTTGTGAGTGAAGGTGCGGTTCGTGCGGCAGTTATTCGTTATTAAGCAGGGTGTGAGCCTTGAATGGCAGGTTTTATCGGCAGTATCTTTGGGTCATCGGGAAGGAGAATAGCTGCTAAACTTATAAATATCTAAAACTATATAATTTTTGTATATTTTGCAACTTTTTGCTTGAATATTTACCTTTGATATGCGATATTATGTTAAGAAAGGGTTCAGGCAATGACAACCGTAAGTATGACAGAAGCAAGGCATGTTCTTACCGAACTGGCAGACCAGGTAAGGATTAGTGGAGAGCGCGTTTGCATTAGCAAGAACAACAAGCCGGCTCTGGCCCTCGTGCCGTTGGAGGACGTGCGATTACTTGAAATGCTGGAAGATATGATTGACTTGAAAGAAGCCCTGGAAGCTCTTGAAGAACCCGGCGGTATCTACCATGAGGCCTTCAAGAAGAAACTTGGGCTTTAACCTTTTACACGGATGTATAAGATAAAGTATAAACCTAAAGCGCAGAAATTCATTGAAGGTCAGAGCAAAAAAATCAGGCGACAGCTTATCAAAAAAATTGAGGACCTTCAGAAAGACCCCCGCCCCCCGGGCAGCAAGCTTTTAGACTCCGAGAAGGATATATATCGTGTTCGCACGGGGAATTACCGCATCATCTATCAAGTCCGGGATAAGGTACTGCTCGTAATTATTGCAAAGGTTGGTGACCGAAAGGACATCTACCGGAACCTTGATTATCTGATTGAGGCATTTGGGACAGAAATAAGTTAATGGTGCTCTAAGGATTTGATACAGGATGCACTCTCCCGGATTGGTCAAGGTTCGTTCAATCCGGGAATAAAGGTTATCCATAATCAACATTTCTGATCCGCCATGCCCACGATCATAGAAAGAACACTCTCGTATTATATCTTTTTTTTGTCTACCAGAAAGGCCGGCAAAAGGCTTCGGATCTACGAGCACAGGTTTGACAGTCATAGTCCATTGACATAGGCGATATGAAGCTGCCTGGTGGCGTTTTCGGGCTCGATGGCGTCAAAGCAAATCTGATCGCCGTTGCGGCTCCAGCGGGGGTGAAAGTCACATCTTATGTCGCCGGACATGTATTTTTTGTCCTGCATGGGGCGCCTGCACAGTTCCACTTTTTGCCCGGTTTGCAGGTTATACAGTAGCAGTGCCTGTTCGGTGGTGCTGCGGTGCTTTCGGTCCGTCACAATCCAGTTTCGGTCCGGCGAGAAACTGCAATGCCCGTCGAAATCCAGGAAGCCGTCGCCGATAACCTTGTAGTCCGCGCGGCCGTCGGTGAAGAGCACGTGCTTGCGGCCGGTTCCTTCTATTATGAAAGTTGCGATGATTTCTTTGTCATCTCGCCAGTCGAAATGCGATACTTCCCTGTCGAACGGGATAGCCTCTCGCAGATCGGAGCCGTCCAGGTTCGCGGTGAACATGGCGGTATGCCTGCGGCCTTTCGGCGGCAGGTTGGCCCGCGCGAGGAAGAAGAACCGGGTGTCATTCTTATTGAAGACCGTGTGGTTAAACCACATGTGCGTGCCCTTCAGGAGCGGATACTTCTTAAGCAGCCGGCCATAGACCTCCGCGATGGAGACGGCCAGTTTGCTTTTACCGGTGGTCAGGTCCATCAGGAAGACGTCGTCGTTATCCGGCGCCGGGTTGTCGGGATTTGGGTCTTTCGCCGCTCCGTAGCCGACGACTTTCCGCAGCCGTCCCATTCTGCCGTAGGTCAAGCTCAGCGCCCATTTGCCGTTGTGGCTGACCGCGCTTACCGCTCGCGGCAGGATGCGTTTCTCCAGCGATTCGACATTCAGAATAACCGAGACGATGTCATCGTTTTTCCAGTCGTTGTAGATGATTTGGCGCTCGGGATTGAGCGGGTTCCAGTGAAGCATCGCACCCTGCTGAAGGTTCCAGGCTCGCGTTTCAGCGATCTTTTCGAATCGGCCGGTCTGGGAATCGATCAGGCCGATAGCCGCGGCTTCGCCCGGAGAGGGCATGCGATCCTGGAAGCCGCTCTCAAGACAGACAAGACGCCGGCCCGATTTATTCCAAGGGCATATCCCGTAATAACCGAAGAAATGATGCTTCGGGCCGCTGGTCAAAGTCCGCACTTTGCACCCGATACTTTGTAACGTTTCCCGCGAGACCTTTTCCGCCAGCAGGGACTGTGATCCGAATAAACCCATCAGGGCCGAATTAACCATAAATGTCCGTCGGTTGATATCCATTATTTTTCTCCAAAAATAGCGGCAAGCCTTAGTTAAATGACATTGCGATTCTAAATCCGTTGTTAAAGTGGACTCTGCATCCGAGCTGGGTTCTCATGCGAATGTACGAGCGAAGCAGCCAGGGTGGATTGTAGAATGAGCCTCCCCGTGTAATGCCGTGATTGAACTTGTTGGGCAAGTCGAGCCATGCCGAACCGTCCGTCGGGGCACCTTCAATACCGGAGTGCCATACATCCTGGACCCACTCCCAGATGTTGCCGTGCATGTCGTAAAGCCCCCAGGGATTGGGCTTTTTCTGAGCGACGGGATGCGCTCTGACTATAGTATCCGTGGTCCAGTGGCACCAGCCCATCTCGCCGAGGTTGCCGGCGTAATCGCCGGTAGTCCCGGCCCGACAGGCGTATTCCCATTCGGCCTCG
>DQCG01000498.1 GCA_003533825.1 Phycisphaerales bacterium | reverse complement strand
TCAAATGCGATCAGCTTCATATTGATAAGACGGTCTTTGGCTATTTCAAATTGGCTAAAATCCAGCGAAACTGCTTGACATATCTTTTCTTTGCGATAAAAACTGACGCCATTTTTATCAGCAACGAGTATCAAAAACAGATACAAGGCTATATCCTTGTGCGTCATTGTCCCCATAAAGCCATTTCTCATTAGGCGATGATCGATCCATGCGAAAGATCCTTTGATATTTCTTGTTTTTTGTGGTTGCGGTATATGATATTTTCGCATAATGTATGACCTCTTAAAAAATTCATATAGCCGCCCCCATCGTCCCACCCACTTGATGGACTTTAGAGAAAAAAAGAAAATATCGCATTCCGGGACAACTTTTTCAAGGGCGGCTTTTTTCATACCTGAGAATCTTTCAAAAAAGTAAATCCAATCCGGCTTATCAGCCGGAAGTAAAAGTGGATCAACATACAACGATTTAGCTCCTTCAGAGCGAAGTAAAAGTAAAGGTGATCCAATGGGATCAGTAACTAAAATCACTAACTTAACTATATGAGGAAGTAAAGATGCAAACAACTCGAATTCGCAAGTTATGCAATCTACATCATATATGGCTATTCGCTCTGTCTTTCGTGTGCGCAATAAGTTCTCTGAGCACGGCTGGCCTGCCTGAGTTGCGGATTTCCGACAATGGCCGATTCCTCGTTACCGAGGAAGACACGCCGTTCTTCTGGCTGGGCGACACGGCTTGGTCGCTCTTCATGCAGACTACTCGCGAAGAAGCGGGCTACTATCTAAAGGATCGAGCAGGCAAAGGGTTTACCGTGATTCAAGCGGTAATTCTCTGGGGCAGCGTCAATGCAAAAAATCGTTATGGCAATCCGCCCTTTATCGGAGGCGACCCGGACAAACCGAACGAGGCGTACTTCCGTTACATCGACTCCGTAGTCAATCAAGCGGCAGTGTTAGGGCTCTACACGGGCTTGTTGCCGGTGTGGGCGGGCAGCCACATTCGGCCGAAGCAGGCCCTGTTCAACCTCACAAACACGGACAAAACGCGCCGCTACGGGCGATTCCTGGGAAAGCGTTACCGCGACCAGCCAGTGATTTGGATATTGGGCGGCGATTGGCCGGGTGCAGGGCTGGAGCCGATCTTTCGGGCCTTGGCCAGGGGGCTGGCCGAGGGCGACGGCGGCAAACACCTGATGACGTATCATCCGCGGGGTGGAGGCGCATCGTCCACCTGGTTCCACGACGACGCGTGGCTTGATTTCAACATGGTTCAATCCGGGCATAGCTTCGAGAACCGCAACTATGAGATGATTGCTCGCGATTACAAACGTCATCCCGTTAAACCCGTTGTCGATGGCGAGCCCGGTTATGAGGACCACCCTAGCCGATTTGATCCCAAGTACGGCTGGCTGAGCGCCCGCGACGTCCGCCGCTTCGCCTATTGTGCCGTATTCGCCGGCGCGGCGGGCCATACTTACGGTTGCCATGACATCTGGCAATTCTGGCAGCCGGATCGCAAGCCGATCACTTACGCAAGAACTCCGTGGAAGAAAGCGCTTCAGCTGCCCGGAGCGGAGCAAATGCAACATCTCCGCCGTCTTGTCGAGTCGCGACCGATGCTCATTCGCGTTCCCGACCAATCACTAATCGAGGGTAACGCCATGAGGACGACCGACCGCGTCCAGGCGACGCGGGGCACCGATGGGAGCTACGCCTTCGTTTATATCGCCTCCGGCAAGCCGGTGACCATCCACACAGACAAGTTGTCCGGCGGTATGATCAAGGCCTACTGGTTCGACCCGCGCAAGGGCACGTCGCAGGTGATCGAAACCTTCGCCCGTGCGAAGAGGCGGCAGTTTACGCCACCCTCCAGCGGCAAGGGCAACGATTGGGTTCTCGTGCTGGAGGATGCCGCGAAAGGTTTTGTGCTGCCGGGAACGCAGGCGATTCACGAGAAGTAAATGGATACAACTGATAGATGGAGAAGGGATAATATCGGCTTGGCGGGTCGGTGGAGTCCGGGGCACGGAACCGAACGATGATCGTTTTCTCGACGACACCTTTACCTTTGCCGATAACGTGTTGAAGCACGAGCGGGACAAATACGGGCCCAAGAAAACGCCGCTCTTGGTCAATGGGATCAACGTCGAGATTCTGGAACCAGTAGTCTGGAAACTGAGTAGGCAGCAATGGTACGTGTCTAACCTGGCCTCGTAGCAGAACTTCTTGCGCATGCTGGTGGGCCTCTCTGAGGCGCCGGGCAGATGTCCGTCCGGATGCCCATTGACTGACAAGATCCCTTTTGGAGGATTCCATTCACGGGGGACGAAATGGTTGAGTGAAACCGCGACCGAGCGTGTCTCGGGCACAAGTGACTGGCAAAAGCTGACCGTCTCGGCAGTGGCGCCCGCCAAAGCGGACACGCTGGTTGTCTCGCTAAACCTATCCCGCAGCAAAGGAACCGCTTGGTTCGACGAAGTGAAGCTTTCCGACAAGAGTAACGTGCTCGGCAAGGCCGAATACGTCCTCCACAACACGGAGAATTGGTTTTCCTTCGAGTTCCCTCTGAATGATGCCAATTTGGATAGCATCGATCTGACCAGTTTGCTCCATACCCCGGCGGGAAGACATGGCTTCGTC
>DQCG01000249.1 GCA_003533825.1 Phycisphaerales bacterium | reverse complement strand
CTTAAGACCTTTCTCGCCATAGCGACCATGATCGGCACGGAACTGGGCCTGGTAACGGTGATGTACTCATCGCAGAAGGGTTTCACCGGCGGATTCGCAGCGTTTCACATTGCCTTCGCCGCGGCGATTGTTACGCTTTTCGTCGGCATTTCCGGCTTCATCGTTGTACCGCTCAGGCGATTGAAGGTGATGACAATTCCGGAATTTTACGAGATGCGGTTCGGCAGAGATATCCGCATACTCGGCGGCATTATCCTGGCACTTTCGGGAATCCTCAATATGGGCATGTTCCTGAAGGCCGGCTCGCTTTTCGTTACCGGCGTAACCGGCATGACTTCGGAATTTCACCTCAAGATAGTCATGACCGTCCTGCTTTGCATGGTCCTGCTTTATACAACCCTTGGGGGAATGGTCTCGGTTGCCATACTCGACTATATCCAGTTCGTGGTACTGTCGTTCAGCCTGCTCTTTGCCAGCTTTATGTCGATCAGGTACCTTGGCTGGGATAATATCATCGATACGGTTACAAGGGAGCTGGGCCAGGGCGGATTCAATCCTTTCGACGAAGCAGGTTTCGGTTGGTCATACGTCCTGTGGATGTTCTTCATGGGCCTGGTAAGTTGTGCCGTATGGCAGACCGCTGTCATCAGGGCCTGCTCGGCAAAAAGTACTTCAATAGTGAGACGGATATATACGCTTTCTTCGGTGGGTTTCTTAATCCGGTTCCTGATCCCCTACTTCTTCGGAATCTGCGCCCTTGTTTTTATTGCCAATAATCCGACTCTCAAGGGTATATTCCTGTCCGCCGAAGGAAAGGCAAATTCCGATTTGTCGCTGACTGCGATGCCGTTCTATTTGAGCCAGATATTGCCCATGGGTTTTGTCGGCATTATCTCGGCGGGGATGCTCGCGGCGTTCATGTCCACTCACGACAGCTATCTTTTATGCTGGAGTTCGGTGCTCACTCAGGATGTGGTCGCTCCATGGTTCAAAAAAGACCTGTCCTCGAAAACCCGGCTGCTTCTGACAAGGATATTCATCGTTGCAATCGGTATCTTCATCCTTGTCTGGGGTCTATGGTATCCACTCGAACAGGATTTATGGGATTACATGGCCATTTCCGGTGCTATATACTCGATCGGCGGTTTTGCGCTGCTGGCGTTCGGATTGTACTGGAAGCGGGCCAGCAGAGCTGGAGCTTATCTGGCGCTGATTGCCGGTTTTCTTGCCCTTCTGGGCCTGTCAAAGGTACAGCAATTATGTTCACCTGTGCTGGACCCGATCAAGAAACTCTTTGGAGTCGAAGGTGACATTCCCAGTGCCGTTATCGGCCTGGTTGTCCTGGCGCTGGCGATTATCCTGATGATTGTCGGATCGCTGCTGCTGCCGGATAAGAAACGAACTATCACTTCTTCTGAAATTTAGGAGTAATTTAGATGGATTGGATTAAAATTTGGACGTTCTTCTTCTTTCTGAGTCTGGCGGTTTTTGCCTGCCTTTCGGTTGTTGTTACAATCGGGGGATTCTTCAACATAAGATCGCTGTTTAAGGATCTTTCCGCCGCAAGGCAAAAGGCGGAAGGCTCGCCGGCCGGCGATGATGAAAAGCAGAGGTAATACGCAGCCTCCCTCCATGCGGATGCTGCAATAGGATGCTTGATTCTATTCAAAAATCTGATGCTTGTCTATTATCATCTCGTCTCGAGGGTATCCCGCCCTCGGATCGCGGGCAGGATGCCCGCGACACGGGGTCCGGTAAGGAAAAACCATGGCAAAAATAACTTTCAGTATCGAGGAGTTCACACAAGTTCTGATTTCCAATGAACTCTTACGCGGCGAGATATTACGTCCGAAAGTCGAAGGTGATAGAATTCATTTTGTGATAAAAACTAATTCATTCATTCTGCCATATATTCCCGCTTCGTTAGGATACCTGGGTTTCAGCGATAACCTCGCAACATTTGAACTTACCATCGTGAGCAGCTATTTAAATAAAGCCGTAAGCCGGCTTAAACAAATGCTTCAACTGAAAATACCATCATATATGCGGCTTGAGTATCCGAAAATCTTCGTTGATGTGGACAATCTGCTCAAAGAAAAGAATATCAGGGGCGTTCGAGTCAAAGATGTCTCACTCGAGGGCGGCAATTTTACGATTACAACATGTAACATCTGAATTTTTTCGTTTTCATTGGAAGGATTTTCCAACAGTAATAGCCGCCGTATAATAAGCTTCTTTCATTGGAATAATAAGTCATGGATGAATCATATATTTCCAGCCCGGTGGGAGTCTTAACGGTCCTGTGCGGAGTTGGAGCATTTTTCTTTTTTCTCGAAGAACGGACACGGTGGAAGCTTTTCAATTATTTTCCGCCGCTGATTTTTATCTACGCCGTACCAGCCATAATGTCTAACACCAGCGTATTAACAAAAACATCGGCAGTGTATGGCTGGCTCAGCTCAACCGTGCTGCCGATGTTTCTGATAATAATGCTTTTGAAGGTGGACGTCGCCTCGACACTCAAAATGATGGGCAGGGGCATCTTCGTAATGCTCTTCGGCACTGCCGGCGTAGTGCTCGGTGCCCCGATAGCTTTTTTACTTGTCGGAAATAAACTGCCCGAAGATACATGGAAGGCTTTCGGCTCGCTCGCCGGAAGCTGGATCGGCGGCACCGGCAATATGGCGGCCGTCACAGAAGGGCTTGAAACGAGCGGCCAGGGATTCGGGCTTGCCGTCCTCGGCGATAATCTTGTCTACATGGTATGGCTGCCGATTATGCTGGGTTCGAAAAACTTCGCCAAAGCGTTCAATCGTTTTACGCGGGTGGACAAAAAGCGAATCCAGATGCTCGAGAGGGCCCAGGCCGAAACGCAGGACTTGCATGAACGCGTCAAAATGAGACATTTTCTGTATCTTCTTGTGCTTGGCTTAGCTTGTACATGGGCGGCGGAATTCCTCTCGGCCAAAATGCCTGAGATCAAACCGATTTTAACCGCCTCGACATGGAAGATTCTGCTGATTACTACAATGGGCCTTCTTCTCTCGCTCACTCCGGCAAGGCACATCCCCGCAAGCCATGAGCTTGCAATGGCTCTCGTCTATATCTTTGTCGCAAATATGGGGGCCAAGGCCGATTTATCCGGACTTACAGGTTCCGCCGGATGGTTCATTCTCGGTTGCTACATCTGGATAGCCGTACACGGAGCATTTTGTGTTCTTGGTGCATATCTATTGAGAGTGGATGTACATTCGACCGCAATTGCGAGCGCCGCGAATATCGGCGGTGCGGCCAGTGCCCCCGTCGTAGCTTCAAGCCATAACGAAAAACTCGTGCCGGCAAGTATCCTGATGGCACTTATGGGCTATGCCATCGGAAACTACGGAGCGTTTCTTGCGGCCTGGCTGTGTTATCTATTAAGTGGTTGAAAGCCTGATAAGCAACCCGCACCAATGCTGAACTGGTAATACGAATATTCCAAAATCGCCCAAAAACAGCAAAGACACTGGAAAATTCCAGTCAAAAATTGTACAATAAGTGGTGTTGACAAGCCGCATTCATTAAAAGATGCGGCTTGAATATTTTCGATTGTATATGAGGTGGAGTGGCCATGTGTTTTAGAAGTCGTTTCCTGATCTTAGTGCTCCTCGTTCCCTGTGTAATTCTTGCCAGAGACGATGACCCTGAGCCGGCATGGAAGAACCAGATCGATTATCCTTCCGAAGAGTTTCAAAGCTGGACGTCCCCCCCGTACGTCAAGTTCACGAT
>DQCG01000633.1 GCA_003533825.1 Phycisphaerales bacterium | reverse complement strand
CTCCAAGACAAAAAAGGCACCATCGCGGTGGGAAAGGATGCAGACCTGATACTGTTCGATGATAACCTTTCTGTTCACACGACCATTGTCGGAGGCAAAATAGTATTTAGAAAATAGGGGGATTTACGATTTCTGTCTGAGTGAAATTAGGAAAAGAATGAAAAATGGGAGAGCCTTTTGACGGGCTCTCCCTTTGCTTATGTGGCTCTTTCCTTTTTTACATCAGCCCATTCCCTACCATGTCCGAATTACGATCTAACTTGTGTGCGATATCAAAGATAGGCAAGGTAAGTTCAGACTAATATGGCCGCATTGGTCATTTGTCAGAGCCACCCATTTATCAATCCAGTATTATCAATCGGCACACTTTGTTTCATATCTTGAATTTTTTTGAAGATTGCGTTTATGAAATTTAGTGTACCAATTCTAAACCGAAAAACAGCTTGATTATAGCCCGCTCGCATTATAGGATTACGTCAAAATCTTTCAAACATACAGACTGTTTTTTCTGAACGAATATTAATTATGAAATGAATTTTTGCAAAACTCTTGTTATGAATATAAAAGTTCTTGGAATATCGACAAGCCCGAGGATTAAGGGCAACAGCGATTTGCTTCTGTGCCGGGCTTTGGCCGGTGCCGAGTCTGCGGGCGCAAACACCAAATACTTGCGCTTGCCCGATTATAAAGTCAGCCCCTGCATCGAGTGTAATGCCTGCTACGCAACAGGTTTATGCAAAGTGCAGGATGATTATCAGCAGCTTCTGAAAAAGATACTTGATACGGATCATCTAATTTTCGCCACGCCGATATTTTTTATGACAGTTTGTGCCCAGGCGAAAATGCTTATTGACCGCTGCCAGTGCCTTTGGGCACATAAATATGTGCTGAAAAAAGAGCTTAACACCACCGGGAATGATCGACGGGGAATGGTGATCGCAGTCGGAGGCTCAAGAAGCAAAAAACAATTCGAAAGCGTTCGTTTGACTATGAAATCTTATTTCGATTCGCTTCAGGTGCATTACACGGCCAATTTGTTTGTTAACAAAATTGACGCCCTCGGTGAAATCGAAAAACATCCTACGGCGATGAATGAAGCTTACCGGCTCGGCAGTCAGTTGGTCGACGCCGACACTCTACCATCAGATAAACCAATCAATATCGAATTAACCTGATTATCATACGACTGAGAGTTTCATTATAGATTGTTCATTAACTACTATGGCACTCTTGTATGGTCTGGTGGCTTCTGAAGATTTTCTCGTATTTTTTGATAAATCAGCCTGGACTTAGTCTCACTACCGAATACACCGATCCGGATGGATAGTTTTGTCGTTCCCTCAGCCGCCGACTTGAGCCTTATCGTAATCTTCTTATCCTGCGCATCATACGTAATAATCTCTGCTCCCAACGCATCCTTAGATTTTCTCGTCGGTCGCAGCTCAAGCTCCTGCAGCGCCTTCAAGGCCGCCTCGTACACAGAATCAATATTCTCGGACTCCACGGACTCCAGATCCCCACGGACATACGCCACCGTGCCGGCAGCTCCGATACCAACGGCGGCAAGCATACAACCTTCGAGCAACACCGCCGCCCCGGCAAGTAGCATTATAAGAAAGGCTTGTTTCTTCCGCATTTTAGCTCTCCTTTTTCCCTAAGAGACTTTACCAGCAAACTGACTTGACCATAAATCATACTGATACAAAATTTTCAATTCCTATATCGTCATTATTGTTCTTCAACTGTTGATTTATGCGGTTTTTTAATTCCTTCCTGAAAATCATCGCAAATAAACATCGTTACAGTAAGGTTTTCTAATCAGCAGCATATTCATTCTTGCGCCTCGTAATATGCATGGAGAATCGCCGCAATCATCTTACTGACTGAGTGGTTCTCTCTCAGATATTGCTGCGCGGTTCCGGCAATCTGACGAGCGAACTCCTTCCTGTCTAACAGCCGCTGCAGGGTACGCTTGATACTCAGCTCGTCATTCGGATCAAATACAACAGCCGTCCGGTCCTCAATAATCAGGTCATCGACGCCACTCTTACACCCGGCAACCGCCGCACCGATACTCATCGCCTCCAATAATACGGGGTCAAAGGCAAAATTCGGCTGAGGCTGAATAAATACGTCACCGGCGGCAAGAACCGAACGCCAGGGCATATGACGCGGCACAATGCTAACGATATGAAGAAGACCCAATGCGGACAGCAACTTCCACAGTTGTCTTTCTGCCCGTCCGCCGCCTACTATCACCGTCATAAATTCATAGCCGTCAATCATTAAATGCCTGATTACGCTCAACAAATTCTCAAAGTCATCGGCCTTATTCAGAGGATCAGCCATAACCATGGTCGGAAGCCGGAAAGGCTCAGAAAAACATACACTTCTCTCCGCCACGAACGTTCCTATATTGATCTGTTCGACTCGATCGGTAAAGTTTGGATGAACACTCGCTAAATTAGCGGCGATACTTTTAGTCGGAACAATGATTTTTGTGCAATGCTTTGACGAAATGGCCAGATGGCGCCTTCGCTTCTGCAGCGAATCTACCATCAATACGTAAGGCAAATCCAATCGATGAGCCAATTGCCTTGTAAGTGAAGCTTTGCTTTCGCATAAACAATGTAGAACCGTAGGCTCGAATTTCGCAAGCCGCTCGACAAGCAGCCTAGTATTTAGAGGCGCAAACAAAGGCAAATTAAAAACCGGATGGCCGATAACCTCGGCAGCACCGGTGAACACAGTATCTACATCACATCCCGGCGGATAAACCAAAGCCACCTGGACTGATTCATCCGCCAGGCCGACCATAAGATGCTCCAGGAATATAGAATACTCACAGAGCGTGCGTTCTGACGCTATCAAGGCTATCCGAAGCGGCTTCTTTTTGACATTTTCCGATGCCAAATTCTTCTACTCCTTATAATCGGAATTACCAGAAATTCATACAATATATTACTGCAAGAGTCCACTTTTAGCTATTGGAAAAATCGCCGTATTCGTGAAACAGTGTCACCCCGGTAAGCCTGGCGCTAAATCCAACAACCTTGAAGCTATTCATCACGGGACAATAGTCGAGCGTTTAACGCTTTCTCTATACAAGCTGACCGGGCATGATTTAACCTTGCGATTTCTCGTGTTTTTAGTATAAACAGTTCCAACTGAAAGGAAAAATTGTGAAACGTTTACTCGTGATTGCCAACCGGCTGCCGTTTAGTACGACAAAAAGAATGGGCCAGTTCCACTTTCGTGCAAGCCCGGGAGGGCTCGCCGTGGGGCTGTCTTCACTGCCCGAATCCATCGAGCGGTTCTGGATAGGATGGCCGGGAATAGCAGATGAGAAGCTGGCTACCGAGGATAAGGAACTAATCAGAGAAAAACTGGCTTCGGAAAACTGCATGCCGGTATTTCTTTCCAAAAAGCAAATCGAACGGTATTATCTGGGATTCTGCAACAAAACGATTTGGCCTCTCTTTCATTACTTTCCCACACGCACTACATGGGAGAATCGTTTTTGGCAAGCATACAAGCAGGTGAACCTTGCTTTTTGCAAGGAAGTAATAAAAATCGTCAGGCCTGGTGATAACATCTGGGTTCATGATTATCAATTA
>DQCG01000705.1 GCA_003533825.1 Phycisphaerales bacterium | reverse complement strand
CCAACTGGATCAGGCCGATCTGGACTTCGGTATTTACCGGATTATGAACGCGCGGCGGGACGAAATCAACCAATTCCTGGAAAGTGATCTTTTACCGCAGGTCCGGGAGGCATTTGGTGAATACAAGTCGAGTGACAAGGCCGAGATTCAGAAGGAACTGGATAAGGTCGTTGAAGGCGTCAAGGCCGCCGGAATGGACCCGGAGCAAGCTCCAAAGGTCAAAGAACTCCGGGCGAGACTGGCCGAGGAAGCGGTGGATGTCACGGCCCTGGAGAACGAGGTCTACGATCACCTGTACAGCTTTTTCAGCCGCTACTACGACGAGGGCGACTTCATTTCACTGCGTCGCTACAAGGAAGGGGTTTACGCCATTCCTTACGAGGGCGAGGAAGTCAAGCTCCATTGGGCCAACCACGACCAGTACTATATCAAGACGACTGAATACTTTCGAGATTACGCCTTTAAAACGCCAAGCGGGCATCGCGTGCATTTTAAGATCGCCGAGGCCGATACGGAGAAGGACAATATCAAGGCAGCCAACGGTAATGACCGGCGTTTTATTTATAGAGATTTAGCCACAGAGAACACAGAGGGCACAGAGGAACTGATTATTAGATTCGAGTATCGCCAGTCTGAAAATAAAGAGAAGCAGGATAAGCTGAATATTCATGCAGCCAAAAAGATTATCGAAGACCTTAACTCTGTGATCTCTGTGTCCTCTGTGGCCAATAACTGGTTTTCCCGTCTTGCCGCCAAAGCCCCCACAGCAAAAAATCCAGATCGAACAATCCTTGAAAAACACCTTTCCGACTACACCCGGCGAAACACTTTCGACTATTTCATCCACAAGGACCTGGAGGGCTTCCTGCGGCGTGAGCTTGACTTCTACATCAAGAACGAGGTCATGAGGCTGGATGACATCGAGGAGGAGTCCGCACCGCGCGTGGAGCAGTACCTTTCCAAGATTAAGGTCATCCGCCGAATCGCCCACAAGATTATCGACTTCCTGGCGCAGATCGAGAACTTCCAGAAAAAACTCTGGCTCAAGAAAAAGTTCGTGGTCGAGACAAACTACTGTGTGACGCTCGACCGCGTACCCGAGGAGCTCTACCCCGAAATCGCCACCAATGAAGCGCAACGTGAAGAATGGGTGCAGTTGTTTGCCATTGATAAGATCGAAGGCGACTTGCACACCCCAGCCTATGTGGAACCGCTGACGGTGGAGTTCCTGAAGGCGAATCCGTTTCTGATGCTGGACACCAAGCATTTCAGCGAGGAATTCAAACTGCGCCTAATCGCGGCCATTGAAAATATTGATGAGCAATGCGACGGCCTGCTGGTTCATTCGGAAAACTTCCAGGCCCTCAATCTGATGCTAAAACGGTATCAGGAACATGTAAAGTGTATCTATATTGATCCACCCTATAACACTGGGAAGGACGGTTTTGCTTACAAAGATCGCTACCAACATTCAAGCTGGCTCGCAATGCTTGGAGATCGGTATGAACTCGCCAAAGAGCTGATGCCTTCTGATGGAATCGTTTTTACGAGTATTGACGATGGAGAGCACCATCGGCTGATCGCCTTGGAACAAAGTATCTTTGGCGTTGAGAACTTTGTGAGTAACATCATCTGGCAAAAGAAGTACTCTCCCGCCAATGATGCAAAGTGGCTTTCTGACAATCACGATTTTCTAACTTGTTTCGCTAAATCGAAAGATGCTTGGAGGCCAACTCTTTTACCGCGAACAAAAGAACAGAATGCTCGGTACATTAATCCCGATAACGACCCGAGGGGACCCTGGAAGCCAAGTGATGCATCTGTCAAAACCTATTCGGCGGAATACGACTACCAAATCACGACGCCATCAGGGCGTGTGGTATATCCGCCCGAGAGCAGGTGCTGGTTAACTTCAAAGGAGAAAATAGGGCAGCTTATTGCCGATAACCGCCTCTGGTTCGGAGAGCGCGGCGATAATGTTCCGGCTGTCAAACGGTTCCTTTCTGAAGTTAAGTCCGGGATTACACCGCTGACAATATGGACGTACAAGGAAGTAGGTCATAATCAGGAAGGCGCAAAAGAGCTCAAGAGCATGCTTGGAGGCTTATTTGCCTCACCCAAAGTCGTTCGACTCATGAAGCGTGTGGTTCATATTGGAACAAGTCCCGACAGTTGGATTCTTGACTATTTCGCCGGTTCAGGCACAACGGCCCATGCCGTTATCAATCTCAACCGTGAAGATGGTGGTAAGCGTAAGTACATCCTCGTCGAAATGGGCGACCACTTCGATGCGGTACTTAAACCACGCATCAAGAAGGTGGTCTATTCCAAAGATTGGAAAAACGGCAAGCCCGTGTCACGGGAAGGCTTAAGCCACATGTTCAAATACATCCGGCTGGAGTCCTACGAGGACGCATTGGCAAACATTGAACTTCAGCGTACCGAAGATCAACAACGCGTTCTCTTTCCTGATCAGGAAACCTCTGTAATCTCTGTGTCCTCTGTGGCTAATCAGAAATCCTTCCGCGAGTCCTACATGCTGAAATACATGCTCGACGTGGAATCCCGGGGCAGCCAGACCCTGCTCAACATCGAAAATTTCGACGATCCGTGGAACTACAAGCTGCTTGTGGGTGCGGGTTCGGTCGGCGAGACAAAGCCCGTGAATGTGGATCTTGTCGAGACCTTCAATTGGCTCTTGGGCCTGAAGGTAAAGCACATCGACAGGATCAGTGGATTCCAAGTGGTCGAGGGCGAGAACCCAAAGGGTGAAAAGGTGCTTGTTATCTGGCGCAAAATTCGTGATATAGCTACAGAGAACACCGAGAGCACAGAGATGGATAATCGCAGAAAATCCTCTGTGTCCTCTGTGATCTCTGTGGTAAGAGAAAAAGCCAACCTCGACCTGGAGGCATTCTTCAGGAAGCAGCAATACAATACGCTTGATTCCGAGTTCGATGTGATCTACGTCAACGGCGACAACAACCTCATGAACGTGCCGCTCGATCCGGACAAGGAAGGTGTGGAACCGCGCTACAAGGTGCGGCTTATAGAAGAGGAGTTCAAGCAGCTCATGTTCGATGTGGCGGGAGTATAAAGATGACAGCGACCCAATACCATGATAGACAATTCCCACCCGAAGACCTGGACTGGGCACGGCTATTGCCGATTATCGGTCCCGCCAATGCGGCGGTGGCCCGCTACGACGGCATGTTGGCGGCCATTCCCAATGCACATATTTTATTGAGCCCGCTGACGACTCAGGAAGCAGTACTCTCCTCTCGTATCGAGGGCACCCAGGCCACCATGGGCGAGGTGCTGGAGTATGAAGCCCGTGGAGATACAGATGAACCGTCGAGCCCTAAGGAAGCCGATATCTGGGAGATTCTCAACTACCGCAGAGCTATGCGGGCCGCTACGGAGATGTTGAACGACCTGCCGTTGTGTCAGCGTATTGTACTGGAATGCCATCGGATTCTCCTCAACAGCGTGCGCGGGCACGGTAAGGCACCAGGTCAATACGGAAAAATCCCCAACTGGATCGGTCCGAAAGGCTGTCACATTGAGGAGGCCCGCTTTGTTCCGATCAACGCGGAAAAACTGCCGGGAGCTATGTCGCGCTGGGAGAAATATATTCATGATGGGGCCGCCCCGGACCGGCTGGTCCAGTTGGCCCTGCTCCATGTGGAATTCGAGGCCCTGCATCCCTTTCTGGACGGCAACGGCCGCTTGGGGCGTATGCTGACCCCCCTGTTTTTGTATCAGGCCGGACTCATCAAGCAGCCGATGTTTTACATAAGTGCCTACCTTGAAAGCCATCGGGATGAATACTATGACCGCCTTCTGGCGGTATCCCGGGATAACGATTGGAGCGGCTGGTGCGCCTTTTTCCTGCAAGTTGTTCGGATACAGGCGGAAGAGAACCTCGCCAAAGCCCAGGCAATTCTTAACCTGTACAACCGGATGAAAATCCGTTTCGCCGAACTGACCCGTTCTCAGTACGCCATTCATGCTCTGGACTGGGTTTTTGAGCGGCCAATTTTCAAGAGTTCGGATTTTGTGCATTCAGCAAAGATCCCCAAACCCACGGCCCAACGGATACTGACACTCCTGAAAACCGAAGGGATTCTTCGGGAAATTCAGCCCGGGAGCGGTCGCCGTGCCGCAATCCTGGCCTATTCGGAACTGCTGAATATTGCGGAGGGCCATGATGTATTTTGAGTCTCACCTGTTAGCCATAAAACAGTTTGCGGCTCATATTCCGATTTTCGTGAGACACAACTTATTTTGTGACTATTTCATGAGCCACAAACAGAGCGAGGTTCACCGCACAAAGGTAATCAGGAATAGAGCATGACAAAACGTAGACAGGGACGAAACAGGAAGTTGGCCAAAAACAAACTCAAGTTCGATCACCGGCTGGTACTGACCAACTGGATGCTTGAGCTGTTTGGTGTGGCCACCTTCGAGGACTTGGGCAAGCACATGCGCGATCCCGCTTTCGAGGGCTTCAACGAGGACGGCATTTCGCGTTTCCACCAATGCCTGAAACTAATCTTCGACCGACCCGAACTGCCGAACGACATCCTTCTGGCCTACGACGGAAATATCGTCCGGCACTGGAAAAGAATCACGGAGAAAAGAAACGCTGATGGACAGAATTTGTATCCCAAGTACTTCCAGTATCTCTGTTTGCTCTTCACGGAAATTTACATGGACCGCTACTTCCGTGATCCCGAGAAGCTTCTGGTCGATCTCAACGCTTACGCGGAGCGTTTCAACGCTGGCGAGACACCCCAGCAACAGCAGTCGCCAGGCCAGCTGTTCGCCACTGGTCTGCCAAAGGACGCTCAGATCAAGCCATACGAGCCGGTGGACCTTAAGAAGCTTGCCTTCTGGAGCGCCACTGGATCAGGCAAAACGCTTCTCATGCACGTCAACATCCTGCAGTACCAACATTACCAGAAGCTGAACGGCCGGGAGAGCGAAACAAACCGGACCATTCTGCTTACGCCCAATGAAGGCTTAAGCCTTCAGCACCACGACGAGTTCCGGCTGTCCGGCATGGATGCCGATCTTTTTAACAAGGATGCCGGAGGATTGTTCACGGGGCGCAGCATTGAGATTATCGACGTCAACAAGCTACGTGAAACCACAGGCGAGAAGACCGTATCCGTCGACGCTTTCGAAGGCAACAACCTTGTCTTGGTGGACGAAGGTCACCGAGGCACAAGTGGTGCGGAAGTCGGTCACTGGATGCAAATGCGCAACCGGCTATGCGAAAAGGGTTTTTCCTTCGAGTACTCCGCTACCTTCGGCCAAGCCGTGAAGGCAAGCGGCAACAAG
>DQCG01000289.1:3800-8066 GCA_003533825.1 Phycisphaerales bacterium | reverse complement strand
AGGCATAGAACACGCCCAGGTAGATACCGACACCGGCTGGCGTATCGAGGTAAAGATGCCCTGGCTGTCGATATGGGGCGTAGCACCCCAGGCCGGTGACTTGATCGGTATTGACTGTTACTACAATGATGACGATGACGGCGGTGACTCGCGTGAAAATAAGATGCTCGGATTTTCCGCCGTAGAAGGCTGGAACGATGCCTCTCAGTGGGCTTCGGCCGTGTTGGCAGCTACTCCCGACGCGGAACCGGTATCGGTTGAGAACTTACTGGCCAATCCGAGCTTTGAAGAGGATGAGGCGATCCTCGATGATCCTGACTGGTACCAATGGGTAACCTGGAACCCGGCAGAGGGTGCCGGCAGTAACGCTACCATCGTCGATACGGAAGCTGCTGATGGCGCAAGAAGCCTTATGATTGAACCGATAGGAGTTGAGAACTGGCATTTCATCGTGCTGTATATGCCCATTCCGACCGAGATTGGCGCGAATTATACTACTACCTTTTGGGCTAGGGCTGCAGAACCGCGTCCCCTTGCAGCTCAGTTTAAAGGAACAGATAATGTTGATTCATGGGGATATACAGACTTTGAGTTGACGACCGAGTGGGCCGAGTATTCACTCACTGCTGATGCCCTGAGTACCGAGACAAAGCTGGAGTTCATGTGTGCCGGCGTTGAAGTTCCATTCTGGTTGGATTTTGTACTTGTCTATGAAGGACAATATGTTCCTGGCATTGAACCCAGACTGCCGGTCACGATCCCTGTTGATCCGAATTCGGACATCACGGCGGCAAATGAACTTGCAATGCCCGGCGATACTATCGAGTTTGCCGAAGGTACGTATTACATAACTTCCCAGATCGAAATCAAAGATGGCGTAACATATCGCGGCGCCGGTCCGGGGCTGACCATCATCGACGGCAACGATACCACGCGTGCTTTCGTCGCATGGGGAGATCGTTCCTATAACGAAGGCAATGAAAATCCCAACAATTCCGGTCCGAAGGGCTGGGTTATCGAAGGGATAACCATTCAGAACTGTGTCGCAGACACTAACGACCGGTTCTCCTACACGGGTTCGGCCTTTGATATGAACGATGTGTTTGCCGAGAACGATGCGGACGGCAGCGGCGGTCTCAGCCCTGAAGAAGCCAATACCGACTCGGCTGCAATTCGTCTGCCCGGTCCGGACGGTGAGGAAGGGACAGAAGACGACGACCTGCATCGATTCGCCCATATGGACACCGACGGCAACGGTGAACTCAGCCAGGATGAGCTGCTGGCTCAGATAGCTGTTTCAGAAGATGAATTCGGCGACGAAAATTGTGATGGCGGATCGCTCTTTTGCGGCAATGGCGCGGTCGGTACCATTGCCAACTGCGAGTTCCTGAATAACCATACGCCTTTTGACGGTGACGACGGGGGCGCAATCGCCATTTCGGGCCTCTCGGTGGTAACCGTCAACGACTGTCGATTCGTCGATAACTATGCCGTTTCTACAGATGGTGTAAAGTTAGACGGTCATGACGGTGACGGCGGTCATATCAAGGTGCAAGGTAGTTCGGCCTCGGCCCTCACGCCCGGCACAACGTTAATTGCCAACCGTTGCGATTTCCTGGGCGGCAAGGTTGAAGATGATGGTGCTGCGATTGCCTCAAGTGCTGTCGGCAGCATTATCCGACTCGATGCGTGCTGGTTCGAGGCAAACACCGCCGCCGATGACGGCACCGTCCTGCTTATTGGAAACGAGTCATCGGGTGAACTGACCGTCACCAACTGTGTTTTCGCAAATAACATCTCAACTGCTGCTTCCGACCGGATGTGTCAGGTGAGGCGCAACTCCAAGTTTATCAATTGCACTTTCGTGGGTAACAGCCAGGATGATCAGGCCCTTATCCACAACAACGCGAACGCGGCCGACACAGATGCTAACGGCGAAGATGATGAACTGGCGGATGTGACGCAGGTTGTGAACTGCATCTTCGCCAACAACGTAGTTGGAAATGGCGACGACGTTCTGAAATCGCGCAATGCTGCTTTTACAATCGCGGCGACGAATTGCCTTTTCTTTGGCAACACACTCCAGAACGGCGATCCCGCCGACAATACGCAGAGACCGGCAGAAGAGGTGGGTAGTATTCTGACCGATCCGCTGTTGGATGTCCTGTTCGTCCCGGGTGTGGGCTCACCGGCCATCGACGCAGGTATCGACCCGGTCACAGTCGGCGTGACAATCACGACCGACCTGAGCGGTAATGCACGTCCGCAAGGCGCAGCCTATGACATCGGCGCGTACGAAGTTGTCGCCGAGTAATAGCGGGTAGTTTCGATAATTAGAAACAAAGGCCGTAATCGGCCTGAAAAGAAGTAAAAGATGGGTTGGGCCGGCATGAAGGTCCAACCCATCTGGCGGTTTCGGAAAGCCAGGTTAAACGGCTTTGTCAGAAATTGTATCGCTAAGACTCAAGTCTAATTGCCCATGCAGAATAGCGTGCTTGCTATGCGGATAAACAGGTGCCCGTCGGCGATTGCGATTGAAGCCTGAATCGGCTTGTCAGACATGCCAACATCATCAGGCTCCAATTTCGAATCATCCACCTCACATTCAAACCGGAATATATCATTACAAATTAATTCGGCTCTATACGCATATCAGCTCCCGCCCAGAAGATCCGCCTTGAGCGCATTTACCGCAGTGTCACAATGGTATGAGAAGTTATCATTTGCCTCGGTTATCACCGAGCCTATAATGGCTCCTGTTCCGCTGTCCACTATCCGGACGCGCAGCTTCTTTATGTCGAGACCGTCGGATCCGTCATAATACGTACACATAATAAGAGCTTCGACGCCAAAAAGCTGCTTTATCCTGGCCCGGGTTTTCTCGTTCAGTCTACCCTTCAGCAAATCCTGCTCGCTGATGATTTTCTGCAACTCGTTCCTTTCAACAAACGTAATGATTTGTGCGGGAAAGGCCTTGATGTAGTAAGCCATAAATATTTGTTCCTGCTCGGGGGTCAGGCCAATAACTGCCATACGGCTACAGTTAATAAGCTCGGGTTTCGTGAATAAGGCTTTTGTCTTCCTATTAGCACATCCTGTTAAAATGGGCAAGCTTGCTGCCATGAGAAACGCGGAAATACTGCAAAGAGATCTGATTCGTATTTTCATTGTGTCACTCCATAACAGTCTTTATAGAACAATTATTCACGCAGGCGATGTGTGTATCGTCTCTGGTTTCTGGTTTCTGTAACGGCGAATATCGCATACTTTTGTGAATATAATCCCTTATATACATACAATAAGCCATTGCCTAATCAGGTACTGCAAAGAATAAACAATCATGCGCATTCTGGCAAGTATCATTTCATATCTCTATCAACGTTTATGTATAAGGCCTCTGCTTGAAGGAGGAGGAAGAAGAGCAGAGGCTTTACGAAATGTCGAAAATTAATTTTTACTATAATCACACTTAACTGGTGAAGCTGTCAATTGTGGTGACTACGTATTTTTAAAGAAAAATTTCCAGACGACGGATTGGTACTATACTTCTCGAAATGGCCCGGAATTGCCTGTGCGGCCGCAAAAGCGAAAATCAATCAGGATGAAAAAGCCGGTTCGACAACCTCAAGTGATATATTACTCTCGACTGATTGTTCCTTTTTTAACCAGTTTGTTCATTTTTCTTTCGATTTGTCCGACACTCTTGCCAAGGAGCCCGGCGATTTCGTCTGGACTGGTGATATTCTTCTTACATAATGAGATAATTCTCTGATTTAACAACGTTCTGTTTATGAGTGCTATTGCTATTACGCCTATAGCCAGTCCTGTCAGAGCACCATGTCTTGCAAACAGGAAGGGAGCCTCTCTCCAATAGGTGAGCCGGCTTAAGTCGTTAAGATATACCGGCTCGAAATATTTTACGTAACAGTGACCGACACAAAGGCCGGTCAGCCAGCCAAGAGCAAAGCCTATGTGCATTCCAAAAATATATTCGACCGCCGGCTTAACGAAAAACAACAACTGGTCCAGCAATCGTTCTATCGGAGCATTAATCCAGAATGAACACGAGGAATTATCAGTCTCACGCTGTTTCATTGCATTAATCGATTTAACATAGCTTTCCATGATTTTCCTCCCGGTAATCTATATTCCACTAAACTGCTAAACTACATGGTACTTTCTGAGCAAAGTGATTTATTTCCTGTGTTATCGTGTATGAGAATTCTCTGGTTTAATCCGGACGCCTTCGAAGCAATAGGAAGCATC
>DQCG01000289.1:0-3735 GCA_003533825.1 Phycisphaerales bacterium | reverse complement strand
CAATTCTTCGCAACGTTAAATCCTGCTCTGTCTGCCCGATTTCGAGGAACACATCCGGCGTAAGATGAAAAGCGTAGGCATAGGGCTCATTCGGGTTTAACTCGGATTCATCAAAAAACACCGCCAGAAATTTCCTGCCGTTAAGCCGAACAAGTTTTGCAAATACTTGATATTCAGTGCCGTCTTTATCAGCGCATGTAAGGTCATAGGCCTTCTCTCCCATTTTTCTTGAGTCCAGTATTTCGCCGTCCTTTCCCTCCCATTTTCCGATGAGGTTTGGGTCAAAGGCCAGATTATCATCGGTGTATAGCGGTTCTAAACGTATCATATCGACTGAATCATCGGAATCGTCGCCGAATATAGTATCAACATGCGCGACCACAAATTCCTGGAGTTGCCCGGTTTTTGCGGTCAGTACGATGCGTTCGTCTACGACTTCGTGCTTTATCGCATCCGGATTGTCTTCCAATATGTCGGTAACTTCTTCATAATCTATAATTCGCAACCGCAGGTTCGGTTCGATTTGGTCAACCTTCATAAATGTATGTACTGCCAGGAGGTGCCATTTATAGAAATCATCCAGGTCCTTTACGAACTCGCTATCGGGATAGAGATCAAGAAACATCATACCTTTGATTTTCACCAAATGTGCCTCGAAGCGTCCTAAATCTTCTTCTGCCTCATATATTCTTAATTCATATTCCTTCTCTCCGGCTTGTCGAAATTGCCATGTACTGCTTTCATCTGCCCTCCACTTACCTACAAGCCCTTCTTCAAAAATAAGGATTTCATCAGTATAAAGTTCATGGAGAGACGGCAGGCAGCCGGCCAGCAGCAAAACCAGCAGATAGAATACAGTTTTCTTCGTTTTCATCTTCAGTTCCTTTCCAATCTTATGTTATCTGTTACCAAGATGTATTGGTGCTTTCCGGGCAACATCTTTCTGAAAAAATCATAAATATCGATATTTCTTGAGGAAAACATGGCAGGGAAAGTGATATGGCCGGTATAGATATATCAGGAGAGTATGAGCCTAAGTTCTTTAAGGCAATTTATTTGCCGCGTTTGAGCAGCCTGTTGGCTCTCCAGAGGGGAACACGCCACGACACGAGCATCCAGATTATGCCTGTTATAATTAGCGAAACCGGCCACGAGAAGAAATTCTTGAAGTATTCGGCGGTGAACCGCTGTACCGCCGTGGCGATACCCGCGAGCCCCGAGAAGAAAAACGATTTCATTTGCCTTGCTACGCTGCCGAAGACAAAGCCTATCGATGCTATTGGCAATAGTATGCGGTAGACAATTGTGTGACTCCCGGAAATATTCAACCCATCCGAATCGAGTATTCTCAAGGTGCCAAGGATGTGTACGGGGCCAAGCCAATTGAGAATCGATGCCAGTGTGCGCTGGAGCCTGGTTCCCAGCGACCTGCATACTCCCGCGAGCCCGAGATATATCAGCCCGTTGAATATCAAGCTGACAAGCCGGATCTCGTAATCATTAAGGAATCCCGGTTTCCACCGCAGCAGCCAACCGAAAATGGTGGCATCAGAAATGGAGATAACAGACAGGCAAATTACAATCATTGCAAGGCCCGCCATGCAAAGAGGCCACGCGAAGTGAATGAATTTCCGCCGGTCCAATATCACGCCCAGCACAAAAAAGCCGATACCGGGAAACAGATACCTGCCTGCAATTATTTCAGGCGCCCAGGGATCGAATTCTTCGATCGGTCCTAACATCCCGGCCGTTATGTAGCAGCTCGTAAGCCATGCAAGAAATGAGATTATGCCGAATAGCACGAAAATTGACGAGCGGGTAAGACGCAGGAAGAAAAGTGAAAATGCGAACCAGCACCATGATGATACATATAACTGGACGTTGCCGACAATCACGTATGATTCCATCTCCTTGAGCATTCCCGATATTGATTCGATTCCCCATGGATTATTGATAGGGGACAATATGTTCCACTGAGCCAGAGTCAGCAGGAACGTAATGGGAACTAACAGATTCGCAGTTGATAAAAATCCAACGGCCAGCCTGCTTTCGCTTCTGTTCCACATAGCGTTGCCAAGTATAATCATCAGAGAAGTTGCGGCCACTGCCGGCAGCGGTCTGAAGAACGCGGGGATATTTTCCCAGGTCTTGTAAAAAAGTACGAAACTGCCCAAGGCAACTATCCATCCGCCGAAATATAAGCAGACCTGTGAGAAAGACAGTTTTCTCGCTTCGATAATTGACAAATCGGGCGGGGATATCACGCGTTCGTAAATATTCTCCAGCCGGTCGAATTCTTTTTCCGTCAGCAGCTCATTATCTCGCCAGACCTTTAGTTTTTGACGATGATAAAATACTTCCTGTTGAATCTTGTCCGACAGGAAGGATGGTCTGGACCACACTTTCTCGCCTCTAAGATACCGATTGATATCGTCCGCCAAATCTCGCGCAGTCGAATACCTGTTTTGCGAATCTTTTTCCAAAGCCTTGAGGCATATATTTTGTAAAGAAATCGGAACTTTCTGCCGGATGGCACTTGGCAGCTCGGGGTGCTGTGTCTTGATGGCTTCGAACAACTTTTTGTGGTCCGTTTGCGGAAATGGTAAGGTGTCTGTGAGCAGCTCGTAAAGCAGTATGCCTAAAGCAAAAACATCGGTCGAAGGGAAGATTTGTATAGGCTGGGTCACCTGTTCGGGCGCGGTATATGCCGGCGTGCCGCGATAGACGTTTTGTTTGACGCCGGACAAATATTGCGTTTCAAGTGCGATTCCAAAGTCTAAGATTTTGGGTTTCTGGTCGGTGCCGACGAGAATGTTCGAGGGTTTGATATCCCGGTGTATAATTCCGCGTGCGTGGGCCGCCGAGACGGAATTCAATACATTTAAATATATGTTCAATCTTTGCTGTAACGGCAGGTCCTTCCATGCATCCGTCAGGGGCAGCCCGTCCACCCATTCCATGACTATAAACCGCTGCTCTTCGATTTCTCCTATTTCGAAAACCTGTGCCACCCCGGGATGGTTGAGCTGGCTCATCAGACGGGCTTCGTGCCATCGTTTTGAGTTCGTGTCGTCCGTGGAGATTATTTTTCTAAGAAATTTCACCGCAACCAGACGATCCAGGACGGTGTCAGCTACCTGGAAGACATGTCCGGCGGCACCTTCGCCTATTTTCCTGATTACTCGATATCGCTGACCCAGAAGTGTTTGTGCCTGATCGACTGTGGCAATTTCCTTTTTGCCGGGCTCAGGAGGCTCCGAGCTTGTTCTCCGTAAGGAGTCCCTTTGACTTTCATAAGTGCGTAACTCGACAAGAACTTTTTCATTCTCCCGGGCTTCCGCCACTATAGTTTGGCAATCTTTGCAGGCATGCAAATGAGCTTCGAACTCACGAAGAGTCTCTGGTTCCAACTTACCCTGGATATAATGTTCAATAAACTCTTGCTGTGGACACTTCATCTGATTATCATTTTGATATATTATTCAAACGGACCATTTTTGAACCGAGTGAAATAGTAAGTTATTCGGTGACAACAATATAACACATTTTGTCATTCCCGCGAAAGCGGGAATCCACAATGTCATTAACGTTCCTGGATCCCTGCTTTCGCAGAGTATGTGTTTAGCCTGCTATTAGTATTGATAGTGACGATTTAACAGCTAATTCTTCCGTCAAAAGCGTTAATTGCCGACAAAGACGCCCGATTGCAGCTTCAAAACCTGCATATCAGCATTG
>DQCG01000197.1 GCA_003533825.1 Phycisphaerales bacterium | reverse complement strand
GACCAGCCCGAATATCTGGTACTGTTATACTGCCTCGTGCTCCGGCAATGTCACCATTAGCCTGGCCGGCAGCAGCTATGACACGATGCTCGCCGTCTATGACGGGTGCGAGTGCTATCCGACCTCGAATGACTTGATCGAATGTAACGATGACGCCGGCTCCAGTTATCAGTCAGCGGTCACCTTCGCCGCAACCATCGGCAGCCAGTACCTGATCGAAATAGGAGGCTACGCGAATGAGAAAGGTGCTGGTTTGCTCTCGATCAGTTGCCAGGGAGTCGTAACTCCAAACAAAACAGACCTTGGCGACGCGCCTGACAGCACGAACAACTCCGGTATGGCCATGATGGCATATCCCTCGCAAGGACTTTTGCCGGTCGTTGTCCAGGCCAATTACCCCACCGTTTACAGCTCCGGCAGCGGTGTCGGACCTTACGGGCCGGTTCATTTGAACGCTCAGACAGCGGCATTTCTTGGCAAAATGATAACAAGGGAAACCGAAGCCGATACCGGCGCTGACGAGGACGGCGTCAATAATATAAGACCTTCAACGGATGCGCCGAACCGCGATCAGGGCGATGACGGCGTTGTCTTCCCGCTCAATCTGCCGGATTGTGGCTGGGCTGCAATTGACTACATTGTCACGGTGATCGACCCGAACATCGACCTTTGGGTCAACATCTGGCTCGACTGGAACCGGGATGGTGACTGGGGCGATACTCTTGATTGTGAGCGTAGTGACGTGCCGGAGTGGGCGGTACAGAACCAGTTGTTATTCAATCTGCAGGCGGGGCTGAATGAGATTACCACGCCGGGATTCCTGTGCAGGCATCCTGAGGACGGCAGGGAAGATATATGGATGAGAATCACTCTTTCGGAACAGCCGTGGACGGGTGGCAGTAATCCCGGTGTGAAGGGCAATGCCGGCTCCGGACCCCAGTCAAAATATGAATTTGGCGAAACGGAAGATTACCACTTCACGCCGGAAGTTAGCCACACGATATGCGAAGATTTCAACGGCGATGGAGAAATCGACATGAATGACCTGGCGGCTTTCGTATCCGACTGGCTTGAGAATTGTCCATAGTATAGGACCTGACCGGTTATGAGCAATATCAAAATTGAGATAACCGGAACCTCGTAAAGTTTTGCTGTCGCTATTCCGCCGGGAAGAACTGGTAACAGTTCCGTCCCGGCGGAATGGACTTTTAGAAAACGCGTTTTATCGCCGGCGTGGCATATTCACAAACGCCGGTGAAACGCATTTAGTAAATTGGAAAAAAGCCTGGCCGAAGCAACAAATGCCTGCTTTTAGTCTCATAAGGACTTATCATATAACAGATTAGGAAAATATTGCTTATTTTAAAAAATATGTAGTTGACACAAAATTCAAAGACATATATAATGAAAGTGACTGGTTCTGTACGCTTAAAGAGCACAAAAAGTGCTCTTGGCACGGTCGGAGGATAGGAAGATTCGGGTCCGATACAGACAAATGAAGGTAGGTGATGAAAAGAGAGGGTTCACTTTAATTGAACTTCTTGTTGTTATCTCTATCATCTCTCTATTAATGGCTATTGTGCTTCCGACATTTAATAAAGTGCGGCGCCAGGCCCGCGCGGTCGTAGCCGCGCAAAACCAGAAGGAAATTATATCAGGCACAACCCTCTTCGCTTCGGACAATAACGAAAGATTCCCCGAGTCAGTCGCCACTGTAGGATTTGGTAACTCATGGAACTGGTCGGACCCCACCAAGCTTACCGGCAATACACACCGCAGCCCCGGTATTCACCGGGCCATGAGTGAATACCTCAGAAGCTACATACCCGATGCCCGGACAATGTACTGCCCCAACGCTCCGCAGAGATACAAGTACCTGCAGCAGGCATGGGAAGCCGGCGATGAGTGGGACTATCCCGAAGACGACTCCTTCTCAACCGATCCTGTCGGCGGGACATATTGTTTCTACTGGAACTACACAGGGTATGTCGGCGGACGCAGGGTCGTCTTCAGAGGACCGCAGGGACCGGCAAGCGGAGGAAGAAAATACAGCAAGCTGCTCGTAACCGATTATTTCGGCTATGACCACTGGAGAAGCCCCTGGTCTCATGGTAGCTGTGAGCAGTTTGGCGGAGCGGAAATTAATCCGGAAACATGGCTTCTCTCGGCCTACTGGTTCCGCGAGGCCGATATTGAAGATACCCCGGAAATCAAGCTGAGGGCAGGCTACACCGACGGGCACGTCGAAACATATTCGCCTTCGGATACCGTGCCGATGAAAGTATCAATCACCGCCGACGGCACTACCCCATACCCGGATGGCATGGGCCCAGGTATATTTTTCCTGCCGAGGAATGCACTCCACTGAGCAACTACCTTAAGGGGATTTGCCGCCTTATTTCCTACAGTCTTTGGCCGGCATTCGCATGCCCAGCCGAGCGGGATAGTTCGTTTTTAGGCTCCAGAACCGATTCAGCAGCTTTGGTGCGTTTGCCCCGCCTCTATAAGCCTGTTAGCCTGCTCGATGAACTCCGAACCCATATTATATGGTATGCTGCTGGTGAGGGGGATAACTTTCAAAGAGGCCCGCAGACAATATAGCTGTAATTCCGTCGGTTCCCCTATGATTATATCCATCCAGGTGTTTTTAAGCGGTATAAGAATAAGCACCGGTGTATTCGTGTCAAATCTCGTAAATATAAAGCTGCTCCACAAAAGTACGTTCTCGAGCATAGAGTTCAGGGAAGTGGGTACACGCAGCGATGTCGACTTCAAGGCCATACTGCCGGCATTATTTGCGAGATGACGTCCGACTTCACGGTCGATATGGTATAAGATACGGAGCATGCCTTCCTGATTCGGACCCATTTCCTGATGCCCGGCAAGTTTTACAATAGCATCCGGATACACAACTTTTGGAGATGGCGTGGTTTGACATTGTTGAGCTAACAGACGAAGCTCTTGCCGGGCACTCTGAATTGCCATCCGGACATCATCCGCAGAAGTAGTCGCGGTACAGGTTGTTTCTATCCTCTCTAATCGAGGCAAAACCTTCTCGAATATCCACTTTATCGGCAATTTCTGACATTGAACACAAACCACAAAAGGGTAACTTTTGCGACCTTTGCCGTCCTGCGAAGACCACATACGCCCCACTACCAGGCTTCCATTTATATACCAGAAGAAAACATGCTTGAACTCTTCAATGAGCTGGTTCTCCGTGAGCTTATCCCAGCTTCCTGAATCGACGTTGCCGCCAATGCCCTGAACGTAAAGCATACGTTTTACGGCGACGAAAACGTCCGTTTCAAGTCCGATATCGTCAATGTGATCATCCCACCCTGGATGTTTACCAAACGCAGCCACGAAGATTCTCTCGGAAAGATGATCCTGGCCTTTTGGAGAGAAGCGTCTGAGAAACTTTTTAAAATTCGATTCCAAAACACATACCTCCTGTAAGATCAAGGCCGGTTTTTCAATGACGGCCATTGATCAGGTTTTGGAAAGTTGACCGGATATTTGCTGTCAACATCCCTGTAAAATTCCAGTTGTAAAAATAGTACTCCACCCAAACCCTTTTCGCTTTTAACTTCAAGTTTTACGTATCCTTCTTTTCTTGCATCGTAGTTCTGAAGGAGAAGTCTCAGAGAAGCCCAGGGCGCTGCAAACTCTGAAAGCGTATATATCTCGGTATCAGAAGGATACTGATAAAATTCGATTTGGAGGGGCGAACCAGGATACTGAAACATCCCCAGACTCACATTTTCCCTCCCACGAGTGTTGAATCGTTCGCTCTTATAATCTCCCTGGACGATCCTGAATTGTCTGAGGTAGTCAAGCAGCAGGCTTTCGTTCTGCCTGATAAGCTTTCGCTGCTCGTTCTGATCCAGGAGGATTATCTTGCAGTAATAAGGATCTTCCGCCTGAGGGAGACTCTGGAAAATCCGTTCAGTTCCTTCGAACCACTGCTTATAAGCTTCAGGCAGGAGCATCCCGCGCAGCCGCTTAAGCTGTTCATCTATTTTATCAGATCCAGTCTCGGCATCGGCCCCAATCGCCCCCTGGTCAAAGACCTCCTGCAAACGAACTTCATTCAAGGACGACCATGCTTCAATAAGTTCTTTTTGAGTTAAGTTGGTATCACTATCCCGTTCCAGAGGAAACTTGCCGGCAGACTGTGTTCTTAGATTGTCAAAGGCCTTTTTTCCCTGATCCTGTACTTTATCAGACAGTATGCTAAGCAATTTTAGTGTGAATTCGGTCCAGTACATATCCACAAATTCGGCCGGCGACTGGTAGGCGAAAGGTGCATAATCCTCAAGATAATCGGCAGGTTTTATTTTCAATAATGTCATCCTGCTGATTGATATATCGTCACTTAATTCTCTCCAATTGTTGAGCACCGCCCGGCATTCACTATAGAACTTGTCGTATTTACGGCTGTCGTTGACTTTGTCTATATTTGCTTCGAACTGCTTAATTCTATCCTCATCTTGCGGAACATACAGCCTTATCGGCATAACCGCCTTTTCAAGAAGACCGCCGAGATCACCGACCAGCTCGTCGAATACATTTCTAACGATCAAGCTCTGAAACTCCACCGAATCCCTGTCAACGCTGCTGCGAATCATGGATTCAGGTACCGTACCGAGCCAGTATTCGATATAGAGCCTGGGGTATTCCGCATAAATCTCGTTTGCATCTCTGAACTGCTCTTGAAGGCGTGCCTCTTTCGGTATACGCTGCAACGTGTCTCTCAAAGTGTTCCAACCGCTAAGAATATCTTCTGCAGCTTCTGGATCATATCTGCGGTCAATGATGTTAGAGGGCAAACCGGACCAATCCCACTTTCCTTGTTCTGCCACGAAATCCCCGACATCCTTGATATTCTTAGGAGCTGACTTTAAGCTCGAATCGACAACAGAAAACAGCCCCCTTTGCTGAGGCAGTCCAAGAGCGACACCGCAAATATCGGCTGCTTCCTTAAAACGGTAGACCGTGGGAGCGAGGGCTAACAATCCGCTGATACTATCGCGCGCTTCTCCAACGCCATCATCCACTTTTTGGATTGCCGACCGAACCTCATTAAGGGCGTAGGCTCTGGTTTCCACAAATTGCTCATTGCACTTCGAATACATTTGAAAGCGTATTTCATACAGACGGTCCTTATCCCGAACCTGGGCATAGAACCTTTCATCAATCAGTCTTAGTTCATCGGCAAACTGGCTATTGACCAACCGATCTGTTATTACGCCGTAATTAGCTTCGAGCCTCTTGCGCATTTCCACGAGAAATTCGCTTTTCGCCGCTTTTTCCGTATTGAGCTCACTTAGCAATAATTGATAGTGGTCGTTTACATCCTGGAGTGTACTTACGGCAACGTTTGCCCAGAGCTTTCCAAGCAATGGTGGATTGTTTATGCTGCCGGCAAGATTTTGGATTGCTTCTCGGGCCGAAAACAGGTTCTTGTAGTTATTGTCCCAATCTTCCACGAATTGTTCCCAACGCTCGTCCGTATAAGCCTTTCCCGGATCGGAACCGATGCGATCCTTCAGCGCCAAGATATTTATTTCCGCTGTATCAAATTTTCCGAAAGCATCTCTGAGCTTCTCAATCGTCCCCACCTGAACAAAATCCCGGCTGCCGGTCCCGACCTGGTTGGAGTCGCTCCAATATGTGTTAAAAAGATTTACACCATTCTCTATGGCGGTTTCCAAAAAATTTGGTTCGGTCTGACTGAACGCAGGCGACAAGGTTTCACCATAAATATACTCTATCGGAAGATGAAGTTTTGCCTTGTCTTCGTTGTACAATTGTAACCGTTTAGCAGCGCCTTCCTCGTCTTCTGTACTTGCGTCACTTCTGAAAATGTACGCAAAAAGAGGATCTAAGAAATCTTTGGATGTATATTCACCCTCTTTATCCAAAGTCTTATTGGCCTTGAGCTGGATTAATTGACTCAAAACCTTTGTCTCCATGTTCTCACGCCTCCACTGGCCGTTCTTTTGAT
>DQCG01000257.1:3036-3298 GCA_003533825.1 Phycisphaerales bacterium | reverse complement strand
GATTTCCGCCGTTTGCTCTATACTCATGCCGGCGAAGTAGCGAAGCTTGACTACTTCCGATTTTATCGAGTCATTTTCTGCGAGCCGTGAGAGGGCTTCGTCCAGCGCGATCAGATTATCTGCAGGAGAATCGTCATCGTATCTGAGGACGTCTTTGTCGAGATTTATTCGCTGACGGTCGCCGCCGTGCTTGAGACTCTTTTTACGGCGGGCATTATCGATAAGAATCCGGCGCATTGCTTCGGCCGCGGCGGTAAAGAAA
>DQCG01000257.1:0-2996 GCA_003533825.1 Phycisphaerales bacterium | reverse complement strand
ATAGGCCTCGTGAACCAGGGCCGTCGCCTGGAGCGTCTGGCCGGGGAGTTCCTGTGACATCTTCCGTGCGGCAAGAAGGCGCAGTTCCTCATATACCAGTGGTAACAGTTTATCTGCAGCCTTCGTTTCTCCCCGTTCGATTGCATTTAGGATCTGCGTAACGTTACTCATAAGCTGTCTCCGACCTCTATTGATTCGCTTTGAATCCTTCTTGTATTCGCCAGCCGGGATTTGCAGAGTTTACTTGCGATTCGTAAGCACCGACATCAAATGGCGGCTTTCTTGCGGTATGATTGAAATCCATCCCGGCGGCGAAATCCTTATCGGCGTGGTCGGTGAGCACCGAGCCGGGCCTCGGCCAGTAGTTCTGTTGGGCGGGAGCCATAAAGGCAGCCTCAATTGTGCCGCCGTCACAAAACGCCGAGCCGTCAAGAGTCACACCCACCAGGCGGCCGGTGATATAGTTGGCACTGAATATACTGCCTTCGATTCCTGCTGCGTCGATGGCCGTCGAGCCGGGACAGTAGACGGCGTTATTTGCGAAAATCATCCGCTCGGCTTTTTCCCAGCGAAACAGGATGCCCCTCGGATTATTAACAATTGTATTGTTGACGATCTTAACGTTCCTAACGTGCGGGACCGCGGCGTGCGGGGCTGCCGTGATGCCGGTTGCAGAGCAGTTGAAAATTATGTTATTTCTGATAACGGCGTCGGAAACCACCTGTATGCCCTCGCCGGCGTTCCAGATGATGTTGCCTTCGACGATGTTGATGCCTTTACCGCCGCCGTACACGAAAATGCCGGGGTATTTCCTGCCGATATTCGTGTCGTGGATAACGTTGTCACGGACGATGTTGCCGTACGAGCCGAACTTTATTTCGACGCCATCGTTGCCGCCGCTGCTGGTGCCTCGCGTGTGGTGAATGTAGTTGCCCTCGACAAGAGTGTTGGTGGTGATATACGAGCCGTCATGGCCGCCGATGTACATACCTTCACCTTCGGTCGAGCCGCGAGTACTCAAACCGGTATGGTGGATGTGATTCCTTCGGATGATAAAGGCATCGCAGTCTCCGCTGTTCATTGTCAGGGCGTTGTTGAGGGTATGACTAATTTGGCAATCTTCGAATGTGATATGATGACCCCGTATAAAGCGCGCGCCTGAGCTGCCGCCTTTGAAATAGATTCCACGGATAGTCAGGTACTCGCAATCGACAAATTCGATATTATTGTATCGGGCTGCACGATCCGCCGGATGTGTAAGCAGCGGCTGCTGCCCTTCGGCTGCACGAATTATAATGGGTTTGTCGGCGGTGCCTTTGGCGGTGACGGAGCGGCGGGCGGTTTGTGAATATGTCCCGCCGTACAAAACCAGCTCGTCGCCGGGCTTGAGCGAATTGGCGATGGTCTCGAAATCTTCCTCTGAGCCGGCGGTTGCAGGATGGATTTTATACGTGACGCCCAGGCTAATACCGCCGCAGAACAGCAACGACAATAAAAACACAACTACACTTTTTGTTCGGCTTATATGATTCATGTGGTTCAGTACCTCATCCTGACAACCAGAGAACGGGTAAAATCAGGCAGGGAAATTCTATCGCCTTCGGCCTTGCCTTGCACCCATTTATTTTTCCACGGATCGTAGAAATCGACATCGGCGTTATTCAAAACCTCACTGCCGTCCGGCAATAAAATAAACGCGTTTTTAACCACATCCGGCTCTTTGCCCTCGGCCAGTTCCGTCTGCCACGTGTTTTGCTTGTCCCGACACCATGCAAGCAGCGTGTGTTTGCCCTTCAGGGCGTAGATACGCAAACGTGGATAATCTATCTCAAACGGCGTAAAATTCTCCGCCGGCGGATCGATTCTCTTTATCGCCTCTGCAAACCGGCCGAACTGAAACCAAAGATTCATCGGCGCCACGTAATGGTCCCAGTGCCAGTTCTGGCCGGTGCCGGCGGCGCCCGCGAAGAATGGAGCAAAGATAATATCATGGAGGATGATGCCCGCCCGGTCTTTTTTGTACAGCTTAAACGGCCCTGAGTGGCTCGGCTCGACGGCGCCGCTCTCGGCTAAGAGAATCGGCTTGTCACGCGTAAAGGCCTGCATCTCTTTGACGGCATCGACGGCGAGAATATCCACCGGCCCCTTGCAGATATCCAGAGATGCGCCAAGGTCCAGGTAACGGTGCACGTTGGAGAAATCGTTGTCTTTCATCAGGCAGAGCCGGCGGTATCTGTCCCTCTTTCTGTCATGGTCGAAACTGCCCAGGCTCTGCGTCACCATGTTCCTCGGAAAACGCTTTTTCAGCTCGGCCAGCATTTCCTCTGTCCATTCCATATAGCCCTTGCCGCTGACCGTGTCCATTTCGTTCCATAGCTCCCAGGCGAATATCGCCGGCTCATCGCCGTATCGTTCGGCGTAGAAGTCGAGCTTCTTTTTGAACTGCTCGCGGCTGCGCTCGCCCTGGAAAAAATCATCCATATCTTTTGCCGGCCCACCCTGCGAAACGTGGTGGATGGGTTTTGCCGCCCAGCGCTGTCTTTCCCTGAAGAAATGCCGGAAGTGCTCGATTGTCATCTTCACGCGAATATTATGCCGTCGCGTCATATCCAGCACGGCGTCGATTCGTTTTGCCTTTTGCTCATCGTACCAGCCGCTCTTTTCGTGCTCGACATCGAAGAAATTATGGCTGAGCCAGATTCGTATATAATTGCCGCCATTTTCCGAAAGGCTTTGAATCCATTTTTCCATGCGGGCGAGAGCTTCCTGTTCGTTGTCACCATACGGCGCAATCATGTTCAACCCGATTGGAACATAAGGCTTGCCGTCTGAAAGCTCGAAGTAACGACTGTCACGAGGACTTACCCGTACGAAGGATTCGCCTGCATCATTTTTCCAGGTCCGCAAGTATTCGATACTGTACGTGGACGGCAGGTCACTGTCTTTCGGAAGGCCGAACCACTTGGGCATGGTCTCGCTGTCGAAGTTCAAGGTAA
>DQCG01000074.1 GCA_003533825.1 Phycisphaerales bacterium | reverse complement strand
TCGGGCCCATAACCCGGAGGTCGGAGGTTCGAATCCTCCCCCCGCTATTTCGTTAAATCCGGGAAAGCCAGTCTTTTGAGACTGGCTTTTTTACTGGGCCAAAGGCCGGAATTTGTCCGGCTTGCCCCGGATATGCCCGGGTACCGTGCTTCTATCGAATTACGTTATCAACTTTTGATTGGTACCACGTTTGGCTCTCGAGCCTTCCTTCATTGAGAGGCTGATTCGCTTCTTGGCAAGATCTACATCGAGAACTGTAACTGTGACTTTCTGCTGCACCTTCACGATGTCGCCCGGATCCCTCACGTAACGGTCTGCCAGTTGACTGATGTGCACGAGGCCGTCCTGGTGCACTCCAATATCAACGAACGCACCGAAGTTAGTCACATTAGTGACAATTCCGGGCAGCCTCATACCGACTTCGATATCCTCGATTTTATTTACGCCGTCCGCGAAGCTGAATATCTCAAACTGCTTACGGGGATCTCTGCCCGGCTTGCTTAATTCCTGCATAATGTCATTAAGTGTGGGCAGCCCCACTGTTTTGCTGACATAGTTTTGCAGATGGACTTTCATCCGAAGCGATTTATCCTTCATCATCTCCGCAACTGAGCAGCCGGCGTCCGCAGCCATAGCATCGACGACATGATAGCTCTCAGGGTGTACGGCACTCGCATCAAGCGGGTTGACGGCGTCCCGTATCCTCAGAAAACCCGCCGCCTGCTCGAAAGCCTTGGCGCCGAGGCGGGGAACTTTCTTAAGCTGCCGCCGGGATTTGAAAGGCCCGTTTTCGTTCCTGTAGTCGATAATATTCCGAGCCAATTGCGGTCCCAGCCCCGAAACGTACGTCAATAATTGCTTGCTGGCCGTGTTTACTTCGACGCCGACGCTGTTGACGCAACTGATAACAACGTCGTCAAGACCATGCCTCAGCAGTGACTGGTCCACATCGTGCTGGTACTGGCCGACTCCGATCGACTTTGGATCGATCTTTACCAGCTCTGCGAGAGGGTCCGCGAGCCTTCGCCCGATGGAGACCGCGCCGCGAACCGTCACATCCTGATCCGGAAATTCTTCCCGGGCCACCTGAGATGCCGAATAGATCGAGGCGCCGCTTTCGTTGACCATAATCACGGGAATGTCCCTGGCGAACTTAATGTTCCTGATAAAAGCTTCGGTCTCGCGGCTTGCCGTGCCGTTGCCTATTGCGATTACCTCGATGTCATATTGCTTGCACACCGAAGCGGTTTTCGCCGCATCCGATGCTGCCAGTTTCGCGCTCTGATGCGGAAAAATCACGTCGGAATGTTTTAGCCGGCCCTGCCTGTCGAGGCATACAACCTTGCATCCCGTGCGAAATCCGGGATCGATTGCCAGGATGTTCTTCTGGCCTAAGGGGGGAGCGAGCAATAATTGCCGCAGATTCTCCGCAAAGACTCTTATGGCTTCCTCGTCGGCCCTGAGTTTTGTCACGGCGAGAATCTCCGTCTCCATCGACGGTGACAGAAGCCTTTTGTAGCAGTCGTGGACAGCTTCTTTGACTTGTGTCGAACAAGCCGATTGTCCCTTGACGAACAACCTTTCAAGTATTTGCAGTGCCTGTTCTTCGGGCGCCGTCACCTGCAATCTGAGAAAGCCCTCCCTGTCGCCTCTCCTCATTGCCAGAATTCTATGGGATGGAGCCTTGGCGACCGGTTCCTGCCAATCGAAGTAGTCCTCGTATTTGCGACCCTCTTCTTCTTTGTCCTTTGCGACCCTGGATTGGAAACAGCCTTTTTCCGAAAACAAGGCACGAATCCCGGCACGTGCGGTTTGGTCTTCGTTGACCTGCTCGGCAATAATATCCCTCGCTCCGGCCAGGGCTTCCTCGGCAGACTCGACTCCCTTGTTCTTGTCGACGAAAGTCTCCGCCTCGGCCGCGGGATCGACGGCGGGGTTCTGTGCAAAAATCAAATCGGCCAGAGGTTCCAGTCCTTTCTCCCGGGCGATTGTTGCTCGCGTCCGACGCTTCGGTCGATACGGCAAATAGATATCTTCCAGCACGGCCATGGTCTCGGCCTGCATGATTTTTTCTTCAAGCTCATCCGTAAGCAGCTTACGTTCTTCGAGCGACTTGATTATAGACTGTCGCCTGTCGTCCAGCTCTTTTAACTGATTCAGCCTGTCTCGGATGGCTGTAATAGCCACCTCGTCCAGACTGCCCGTAACTTCCTTGCGATACCGGGCGATAAACGGTATCGTGGCTCCGCCTTCGAGCAGTTCGGCCGTCGCCGCAACTTGTTGCGGTCTCAGCGCCAATTCCGAGGCAATTTTTATTACATGTTCCTGGCTCAATTGTTACTCTCTCAAAATAAAATAAGTTTCGTAAGGATCTTTTGCGTACCACCTGAATTACTTCTGTCCCGGGACCGGTACGACGTTTTCCTTTGGGATTTCGACCGTGCCCTTCTCGAAGTCCTCGGCGGTGGGCTTCAGCGTCAAATTGAACAGATCGGGGCTCTCGTCGGCTGCGGCCATGATTTGATTCCATGTAACCTGCCAGCCGGTATAGGCCGAGATGCGACCCATGATTGCCGTAGCTGTAGATTCGGCGACGGCTCGCGCCTGGTTAACGGGCCGGCCCTTGTTGATATAATACAGCGTGTCGATCTGCTCCTGGATATGGCTGCTCGGTCCCTGGGGCAGGCTGGCGGGGATCGGCGATTTCTGCGGCTTTGGGTGGTCGTTTCCGTTCGTGTGGCCTTTTTCGTAAACGAAGTCGTGCCCGACCCAGTTCCAGCAGCCGTTGACCTGGCGGCACATCGAGTGGATATGCACGCCTTCGCCGTAGTCGTAATCCACGCTGAAAAAGTCGTACATGTCACCGGCAGGGCGTCGGGGGCGGCCGCCGAAGCCAACCGCGCTGACGGGATGGCCGCCGCAGAACCAGTTGGCCAGGTCGATGTTATGGACGTGCTGTTCGACGAGATGATCGCCCGAGAGCGCAATCCAGTTCTGCCAGGACCGCACGAGGTCTTCGGCCGACTTCGGATTGATCGGTCTGGACCAGAACATGTGCCCGATACAGAACGAGACTCGGCCGGCGTAAAGTTTGCCGAGCGACTTTTCGACAGCCACGGCCTGGTGGGTCTTAATGTGATCCCAGTCATGACGCATCTCCGTGCCGGCGGTGATTACCAGGCCCTTCTTCTCCGCCTCCCGCCCGGCGGCGATTACGCGCCGGCAGCCCGGCGGATCTACGGCCACGGGCTTCTCGATAAAGACGTGCTTGCCGGCATTAACCGCTGCCTCGAGGTGCAGCGGCCGAAACAGCGGCGCTGTAGCCATAAGCACGATCTCTACATCGGTCTCAAGCAGGTCCCGATAGCAGCTCGCACCGCCGAAGCATCGCTCGGGCGGGACGTCCAACTGTTTTCCCGCTCGAACGGCCCGGTCCTTGAAGTAGTCGGCGGTCGCAACAACCCGAACGTTGAAGCCGAGAATCTTGCCGGCTTCGAGAGCGCCGGCGGCTGCGCCGCGACCCCGCCCGCCGCAACCGATGAGTCCTATTTTAAACGTCTTACCCTGCCCTTTAGCAGTTGCTCCAAGAATAGTTGGAGCACTCAGGGCAACACCCGCGCCTAATGCCGTGTGAACGAAATCACGCCGCGATAGTTTAGTAGTTTTTTTCATCGGACAGCTCCTTTAAAAAAGATACCGGATTATTTGAGATTTCTCATTCAGCAAGAAGGAAAATACTCCTACATCTTTTCGGCTCGGTATTGTATCAAATATCTGTTTTGTTTCATACCGTTAGAATCATAGATAGTTGTGTTTTTTTGCGAGACAACTCGCGGGTTCGGCCAGAAAATTGTTACAATCTCAATGAGATTTTGATATTATGGGGCTTCAAGTGTGCAGGACCGTTTTAGTGAACTGTATATTGGTTTGAGGAGATGCGATGAGGGAGTTTGGTTTTTCTAAGAGCAATAATAGGGACGGACCCGAATGGCATGAAGATAAGCGTTAACGTTTTATAATGCAAGGACTTGAAAAAAAAGGCCTCCTATGTTTTAAGTGGACTGTAGTAACCAAACATTCACTTAAAACGAAAGGAGGCTACAGATGGCCAG
>DQCG01000492.1:1989-3413 GCA_003533825.1 Phycisphaerales bacterium | reverse complement strand
CTACGTAAGAAATCCAAACTTTGGAAAGAGGATTGAGGCATTAATGCAAGAAGACAAAAACTATTGACGGTCACAAATGGCGGTCCATTAAGCAACATGTCTATCCCTCCATTGTGCTCTCGTAATTCTTAGAGACGGGTAATGTTTCCATTCTCGACAGATGGCTCGCGGCTCCACTCAGCCCGATCGTTCGGGATTGACATAGCTGGCAATCTCAACCAGCATAGCATTGTATATATCCCAGACCAATACCAGAGGAACTCGTGATAGAGCAGGCCTGAAACTGATAATGACACGAAGCTTTATATCACATATGCCGAATTCTACTTTATAATCCGATTTTGTATGGTTTGCTATCAACTTTAAATGGTCCGGCCAGTTCGATTGTCGCCGTGAATGGTCCGGCCATGTTTTGAGGCTCTCGCCACGAAAGCGAACATGTACCGCCTCACCCATACTGGAAGCTGAAAGTTCGATCGTAGGTACTGTCCTTATTCTTGATATGAAGTTTCGGTGGCTGCGGCCGAGCACCATTGCGGGTCAGCTCAACGATCTCATCATGCCTGCCTTTTATTACCTGATTGAATTCGTAGCTCGAACCGACATTCCGTGCATCCACTGTGGCAATAATCGGCTCGCCTACGTCCAGCTTTGTCTCGTCAGCATCTTTTATTTCGAACGGATTATTTTGACCGAAATACTGGCCGGTCAATGCCCAGGCACCGCCCTGGTCATCTTTGCGTTCGATTTTCCAGGAACGAATATGGTACTGCCCGGCGGGCAATCGTTGCGCCTGTTTGCCGGCTTCTATAGTAACAAGCCCATTGGCACCATCAGCTTCGAACCGGCTAATTGCTTCCGGCAGACGGATCGTGCCGTAAGCCCCATCCACCACGACAGCAGGCGTTAAACTTTTTCCATCCTGCATATCCTCCGGATTAGACGCAGCCATACCCACCCAGGCAATTAATATTGCGAACACCCCAAACAGACCGATTCCAGCGGTAAGCGCAACTAAGTTCTTGTTCTGCATGTTCACACCTCAATTTATAACGAATTCATTAACCGTGTTTACAAGCCGTTTTACACGGTCAGTCGAAGTAATATACAACTTCGACGGGAATATTTCAAGATATCATTCCCACAATTAATTTCAGCTTATCGAGCTTATGGTTCCCGAACCTGACGATAAAGCCGAACGTCATCAATAAACATCTTGCCTGAACCGCCGGAGACGGTGGTATTGCCCCGGGTACCAATGCCGATAGCAATCCTGTCAACATTTGTCAGGTTGATGCCCTGGTCCGCAAAGGCCTGCAGCGGAATCATCCACTCAGTCCAGGTATTGATGTTCGCCGCGGCCGGATCATCGTGAACCACATCCGCAGGATTGCCGGTGCTGTTGGAAACCGCCACATAAAGCG
>DQCG01000492.1:0-1964 GCA_003533825.1 Phycisphaerales bacterium | reverse complement strand
TTACATTACCGGTAGTTGTTACGTTCGAAAATACCGCCTGACATGTCAGAGTGGGAACGTGGCTCGTTAAGGCCAAACCGATATAGACATTCGAGCCCATCGGGATGTTCTGTGCAGTGGCGCCTGTTATCGGCGACCAGATCGTACCATTAGCCGAATGTGAAACTGTAAAGTTGCCGGAGATACTACGCTCCAGTTTCACCCAGTATGGTGCAGTAATCCCTGTCTGGTTATAGTTGCCGCTGGTACCTCCCGTACTGGGACGATACTGTAGAGCTACGCCGTTAGCGGGCGTAATACATGCTAAGGCATGTGCCGAATCCGGATTCAGTGATTCGCGAAACATCACACCGGCCTTGGCCCAAGGGTGTGTGTTCTCAACGCTGTTGACTCGTGCGATAATCGAGCCGGCGCCTGTGAGCATCTTATAAGCGAAGTGGAACTCATCGGCCTCCACACCGTTAATCGCCCAAATATCAGTTCCCGATGCGTTCATCGTGTAGGTGCCTGTCAGCCCTTCTACGAAGCTGCCGACGGATCCCGGCATACCTCTGAACCACAACGTTAAATTCGCAACATCTCCTTCAGTCCAGTCACGGGCAGCCGTTAGTGTCAGTTCCACCTCTGAATACTTCGAGTACCCCTGTTTATTATTGTCATAGAAAAGCGGCATCGACTGGCTGCCGCCGTGAACGATTGTTTCCTCGGTAAACAAAGGCGTGGTTTCATCGCCTACGGCGGCACCGGTTTCGTTGCCGGCAAAGTAATCCGCAGTACCGACCGTGCCGTAGCCAAGCCCATCGTGCCATGAGTACCATATCTGGTTTTCGCCGGCATCGTAGCCTTCGAAATCGTCAATTATAAGAAAGTCGGCCGTTGTAAAGCTCCAGATGTTACCAATCCACGGACTGTCCGGATTAGAGGGATTGATCTCATCAACGCGCCAGTAGTAAGTGGTATCCCAGTCCATTTTGCCGGGATCATAGCTTTCGTTGCCAAGCGCCTTAGTCCCCTTGTACTCCGGCGAATTCTTGGTTGCGTTTCTTACTGCCTCTTCATCAGTTGCTAAGTATATCTCATGTGAAGTTGCGTAGTCTCCCGGTCCCCAGCTAAGGACAGTCGTCTGCGAGACATCGACTGAGCCGCTGCGAGGAATTGGACTGCCCGCCTTAACGGGTAGTGCAAGGGCTGCCTGTGGGATGAGTTGTTTTGGTGTTCTGGGGCTCGACCAGCACAGTTCTGCGACAGCACCGCCGGTATTTTCATAATACTCCATTATCAGGCTATACGTATTACCGGCGATGAGGTCTATCATTCCCCTGTTTTCAGCAACTGTGCGATCAACCCAACGATCAACAAGCAGTTGACCATCCACAAATAAACGAACACCGTCATCGGTTCTGGGATAGAAAGTGTAGGTTTCGGTAAATACCGCCTCTACTTCACCGATCCATCGAACCGAGAAGTTATCATTGCCAACCGATGGATCCGGTCCGCTGGGATCGCCCCAGTTAAAGTTGATCTGAGGATCAGTACGAGTCAAAACGAAATTTTCAAAATTCATTCCTTTGTAGTAATCCGCACGCACACCGCCACCTGTACCTGCAACGGTGAAACTCCATATATTACCTTTATGTGTGGTGACTCCGTCAAACTCGTCGATTCGCCAGTAATATGTCTTGCCAGGTTCTAAGCCTCCGGGAGTGTATGATGAGGTACTTGCAGGGCCTTTCGAAGTACCGCCTGTACCGGCATTGACATCGGCAAAATGGTCGCCGAAATAAACATTATGCAGTATAGAATTGAAACCGGCAGACCAGCTAAGTTTCACATCCGGCTCTAAAAACTTAGCTCCATCAGCCGGTACCGGATTATAGGCGCTTCTTGTTGGAATTGTAAAGCTCCAGACATCACCCACCCACGGACTGTCAGGATGAATATCATTGACCTCGTCTATCCGCCAG
>DQCG01000505.1 GCA_003533825.1 Phycisphaerales bacterium | reverse complement strand
GCTTGTTCAGCAAGCCCTAATTAGGGCTGCGTTCGGCTTTTTGCTTATGGCCTTCTCATATTTTAATTATCAGCATGATCCCGGCTCCGGCCCGTGGAAAGACGCCGTCATGTATTTAGGCAAAGGGCAGCCGGGTTCCGAAGCCGGCGAGTTTGAGTATGTCACCCGGCCCGTACGCTTGCTGGACATGCCCGGCCGGGCGGAGAGTTTCGTGCCGCTCGCACGCAGTTTCAGCCCGGAGGTTGAGAAGTCCTACTGTGTTTCTTTCCAGGAAAAAGTGTTTCTTTATTCCGGGCTGGCCGACGATTTTACGAGCCAGATGCTCGAATCGGGCCGGCTGCCTTCGCCGGGAGCCGATGAAGCGGTCGCCGGCTTTAATGCAGTCAACCAGAGCAAAGTCACAGGGTTCGGAAGTGCTCCGGCAGATGCGGCCTGTACAGTGGATCGGTTCTTGGCGGCCACGGCACACCCTTCGGACGCGTCGGATCGTAAAAGTGTGTATGGGTGTCAATTACAAGTGCCGTTGCCGAGGCCGCAATCGACGATTCCGGACGGGCGAAGGCGGATGCGGCGGCAAGACTCACGCCGGCATACTGCAGGAATTGACGGCGTGACATATAGCATTTGGAATTCATCGTATTTTCTTTCCTCAGTCCAATTGAGCAAGCATCGTTTTAGCGCCGAGATGGTCGGGGCCGGCGTCGAGAGCCTGATTAAATTCCCGCCGGGCCTTGTCCTTTTCATTTAGCCCGAGGTAACCAAGCCCGGCCATGTAGTGCGCGTTGGCCAGCCGGGTCCGCTGGGATTGCTGCTCGCCGAACTTGGCGAAGAAATCAATCTGCGATGAAGTTCGCTGCAGCGACTCGTTTCCGGATTTAACGAGGTCCCGGAAGATTTCTTCGACGTTCTCGTTTTTACCGAGCTTACGGAGCGAAAGCGCCTGGTAGTATCGCTGGGTGCTTCGGCCGCCTCGCGGTCTGCCTGCAGAGGACGATTCCGTCCAGAATTTCTCGGCCTGCTGCTTATCGCCGAGCGCTTCATAGGCTGCTGCTATCCAGTAGGAGACCTCCGCATTACGGCCGCCGCCCCTGCCTCTCGATGCTCGAAGATTTTCGGGAAACTCGACGGATGACTGGTAGTCGGCCAGAGCTTCTTTGTACCGGCCGGCGGCGAAGTGCGCATGGCCGATCAGCAGGTAAGCATCAGTCCAGCAATCATTCACATTAAAGCGGGCGCCGCCTTCCCAGATATTGAATTTTCTTCCCCGCATCAGTTCGATAGCTTCATCGTATTTTCCCATATTCACTTTGAGTGAGATTTCACGTGACAACGAGTCATCCCGCTCGGTGACGGTGGCGTGGTTCTTTTCGAGGATAGCCAGCCGCTTTTCCGGGGCGGTTCCCGCCGCCTCGTAGAGCCGGTCCAGCTCGAAGAAATGGATTGCGTACCTGCCGTCGAGGAAGACGGCTTTTTCCAGGCTCGCGATGGCCTTGTCGAGTTCGATATCCTTCTCCTGATGCGAATAGGCGATTGCCAGGTTGCGGTACACTATCGGGAACTTCGCACCGAGTGACACGGACTTTTCCCAGAGCTTTACCGCCTCGGCGGGCTGCCAGTCGAAAAGCAAATTTCCAAGATAGTATGGCGCCATCGCATCGTTCGGTCGTGCTTTCATCGCCTCCCGCAGGATTGCTATTGCTTCATGCTGGAATGGAAACACGTAGTCCGGCGACATTTTCACCGCAAGGCTATAGTATTCGGCAGCCTTTCGTGCCTGTCCCATTTTCCGGGCGAAGTAGCCAAGATAGTAATAGACCATCGGCGAGATTTTTGTTTTTCCGTCAGCCGCTTCAATCAATTGTAAAAGCACCTGCGAGCCGTCCTGCCAGAGACCAGCGTTGAAGTATTCCGCGGCCGTCTCCTGGGCCGTCGCCGGATGTTCATTCATTACCGAAATCATAGCCATCGCAATCCTGGGACTCTTCGTCGCCAGCCATCGTTCGGCCATAATCCTCACATCGAGAGGATCGGCTATTTGATGGGCTAATGCTAATACCTTAACTGCATCGTCCGGTTGATCCATGTGGCGTAACACCGCAGCCCTCAGATTCAGTACCCTGATATTCAGCGCGTTGGCTTCGAACGAGCGGTCAACAAAACCCAGAGCGGCAACCATGTCACCCCGCCCAGAGGCTATCTCGGCCAGCGAATAATATCCTGCGGCCCGCCATGCCGCGCTCCAGGTGGCCTTATAGAAATTGTCGAAGGCCTCTTTGTCCCTGCCCTGCGCTTTCAAAGCCACGCCGAGATAGTAAAACGGTTCACCGTTCTTCGGGCTTGTGTATTTTGCCGTGAGGCGCTCAAGCGCCTTGCGGAAAAGACTCTCAGCTTCCTCGAACCGCGCCCGCTTAAGATAGTTGATACCGAGAGCGGTGTTCACCCGTACATCGCCCGGGTCGCGGCGAAGGGCCTCCTGCCAGTACGGGTCCGGCTCAAGGGCCGGGTTGTGAAACTGTTCGATCCGCAGGCCGGTAAGATACAATTCCTCGTTGGTCTTGATTTCCTCCGGTGGCCGCGGAGCTTTGACCGGTTCCGGCATGTCCTCGGGCTCCAGCTTTATCGGCGAGTAAGCGACCAGTTCCTTGCCGCCTGCTGAAATGGAAGCGCGAAGATTGTGCTGATCCATACCGGCCGGGATTGAAACCTGCTTCAGGTAAGGCGTGCCCGGATTTATGGCCACTGTTTCCCGGAGCAGAACTTTATCCGCCGCCTTGAGCACAACCGTCGCCGCCTCATGTGCCGAAGTAGTGTAGAATCCCACGTTGGCGATTCGGCCTTCGGTCACATCGAGGTTCACGGCGGCGTCGAGGTTGGCGTTCTTTGCACCGGCTATGTCACGGAACGGATACCAGTATTGCTTGAACGATTTGACTTCGTAGGGCTGCATCCAGCTATAATCCGGCTGATTGTCGGAATAGGCACCTACCATCAGCTCGACGTATGGGCCATCCTCGTCGGTAAGGATGTCGTCCCACATCCGGCCGCTCGGGCCGTTGCCCCAGGTCCAGAGTTTCTTGCCCGGCACGATATGGTGATCGGCGACGCTCATTGTCCCGGCCTTTGCACCGTGGTCGTAGCCGGCGAAAAAATCATCCTCGTAGTTCCAGGCGAACATCGAGCATGAGGATATATGATTTTTATACCAGCTCGCGTCCACACCACCACGGAAGTCGGACCCGCTATATCTGCCGGTGGCTATCGGCCAGGTTGTAAACTGCCGTTTCGAATGATAGGTAACGTGCTGCGTGCTGGGCGGAAAAATTACCTGATAATTCTCATTTGCGTGAACCGCCACGTTTGCGAAACAAAGCAAGGAATTGACCAACGGTGTGCGATTAAGGATTCGAAGGGAAACCTCCAGATAGGATCTGCCAGGTCTGAGCGTATAGCCGACAGCCCACCGCATACGGTGACGTATTTCCAGCTCGCCCACCCAGATGGTCTTGCTGCCGTCCTTATTCTCCTCAAGAAGATACTGAATTGGGATAAACGTGCTGGCGCGGTGGTGGTGTGGAATGTTCCACTCGACGCCGCCGGAAATCCAGGCGCCGATCAGGCCGATCAGCGCGGGCTTGATAACATGCTGGCGGTAAAAAAAGTTA
>DQCG01000562.1:2483-7467 GCA_003533825.1 Phycisphaerales bacterium | reverse complement strand
CGCTCTAAATAAAACAATTAAGATTATACCACTAATGATCAGTGCTGGGAAGAGGATATTTATCAACGTAAAAAATGTTTTTACTGTATGAGAGCTAGATTTATTTGCTAATTCTTGGAGCTTGTTGTGATCGTAATTGATATTATTACTAATTTTATAACCATGTGTAACCAATATAACTTTACGTATAATGAACACCACATTCGCTCCTATTGCACAGGCAATCCAAAGGTAGTCTACTGGTCTAAGAACCAACCAAGGGTCCTTATTGGAGAAATCATCCACAAGTATTGGCTCAGCTAATACTATTTTGGTTACTTCTCGTTTAAGTCGTTTAAATAGGAAGTTAACTCTACTGTGGGGATTTCCAAATAAAGACACGCCTGTTGTCTCATGTCTTAGCATCGAGTTGGGCCACGGATATTGGCAGTTAAAGCCATCGTGCTCAGTCTTTTCTATATCGGTAGAACAAATTTCTCCTCTTCTTTGAATGGTGAATTGTTGCATACAACCTCTAACGGTATCATAACTACCTATGGGCTTGATATAATTCCTGCATAATGGTGAATCATAACAATCTGTGTACGGATACGTCACAATCGAACAAGACATAGCAAGAATCAAGCCTATTAAAATCATCAATGTTTGTACCTTGACAGATTGTAGCCGCAACTGCCTCATTCCATTTGGCGCAAATATGGATGCACCCAAAATAGGTTGCGCTAGTCTAAAAACATAAGATATCATGAACCACATATCGATAATAAAGGCGCATTAACACGTGTACGCCAAGTTCAGTCAGCTTCCCCTTGCACTCCGGGCATTGACTTTTCCTTTTCCTATTCATATCTTTTCAGTGATCTGCTATTAAATTTTCCTCAGTGTTACCAAAAAGAAGTTCCTCCAGTCGCTTGGAATGTCTAACTATCGTTAGTTCCATTAACAAAGCTATGGAGATAACAACACTAATGCTACAAACGAGTAAATATACGCCTAGACCAAACCACTTCTCATGTAAACCAGCGGTCGCCGCCAGTAAGATAAGGACCGGGACAGATATAACCATGAATATCCCTACGGCCTTACTAATTACCTGATTTAAGTTATGAACAACTCTCTGATTTAATGGCGTCGTCTCAACTATACGTCCGGAATCCGATTTTTCTAAGATGATATCCTCAATGCGTCTAAAACGTGTGTCTATTTGCAATCCCATCAGGCTCATTGTAAAAAAGAAAATGACAAGAACTGTGACGAAGAAAAAAAGGCTCATTCTCATCCAATCTTGGCGGAAGCCAGCATGAATCCCTACGAGCAACGAAATCACTGTCGACGCAAGCAATAAAATCATCGCTATCCTTAAATTGCCACGATCTACCATGATAACTAACTCTCCTTTTTGCAGACAATTGCCTTTGTCATTATATCGCTCGTTTATTATATCAGCACGCTATACTCTTACAATCTTAATAAGCAGTTGTATACGTACCGTTGTCCTCACGCTTCGAGATCGCAGGCCGATAAAAACCACTCGCTTCCATTGCTTTATCACTTACATCTTTTTTTGATTTAGATTGTCAATCTCATTTTGGTAATGTTCAATCATTTCTCGCCAGTGTCCAACAGTTTTAATAGGAACGCACCCTATTTTGCACAATCTATATATCGTTGGCCACCTCGATTTCGTCTGGAGCAGGATTCATCAACATGCAGACCGGCTGGTCAACGCCCGGGTAGTATATGCCTACCGGCTGATAATCACCAGGGCACCCGGCAGGTCGCTCCTTGCGGCGTCGCCGTACTGCGGCGTTACAACCACGTTCCACGCTCCAGGCTCGGCGCCGGTCAGATCGACCCGGCAGGTGATAGTATTCTCGTCCACGACCACGACGTCGGTAGTACCAATTATCGTATCGTTGTCCCGGAACACAACCAGCTCGGCGTCGACGTTAATCAACCTCCTATCAGCGGCGTTTGAGTCAGTCTGGAAGAACTCGATTTCCTCTCCGCCGCCGTTTTCGAAGTAGTCGAGGATAAGATAGTAACTGCCCGCGGCGGGAAAGTCGAAGGTCATCGTGCCGTCTGTTCTGTTTTGCAGGACATCGGTCGTCACCGGAGTATGCGGATCCGCGTATTCACCGACGAGCTGACCGCCTATCCACAAGCTGAATCCGTCATCGCAGTTCACGCCGAAGTACCGCACGCCCGGAGTGGGAGCAAAAATGTAACCCGTGAACCGCACTGCGAAGTTATCGGCACCCCTTTGGAACGGCGGTGCGAACCTTTGTTCGTCGGAAGTGAATACTCCGCGGCCACCCGTGTTCCAGAAGTTGATCCAGTTATGAACGGCATGGATAGGATCACCAACACCGCGAGAGGGATCGTCCAGCAGCAATGTCGCCGCGTCAATACGGTCGAACGCCTGATCGCTCTGGACGTAGAGGGCATCAAAACCGATCTCTTCCGAGGCAAGTGTCAGCGCTACCGAGGTAGCCGATCCCGGCTCAAAGCCGTCTCCCTTGATCGTAAGCTGTACTGTGCCATCGTTATACGCCTGATCCGGTGTCACCGAAGTAATCACAGAAAGCGTTATGCGGTTCACCATAATGAAGTCCGTGGCACCTGCTACAGGATTTCCCACACCGTTGAGGCCGTTAAGGGAAAGCAGATTCGGGCCCTCCGCGAGAGGGACATCCACTTCGAACACGCTGCTGCCCGAAAATTCTACAGCAGCGGACTTGCCGTTGACCGAAATCCCCGCGACTTCTATCGGGGCGACACCTTTGATCGTTACCGTCGATGCCGACGTAAAGAAATCGACGCCGCTGTTGCTCGTTATCTCGAAGGTCAGAGAAGACGGAATCTGCATTAGGATATAAGATCGGCGGTCTCGCACGAAACGTTTGATTGAATCCCTTCGGCCGACACCCTGACCGTCGGTGATCAAAACGTTAGCCGCATCATCCAGAAACTTATCGAACTCAGTAGGCGGATCGGCTGTTCCGTACGAAGTTTGCCAGGGACCGTTCACCAGCTCCGCGAACGCCTGCAGGTACATCCGCTCGTACTTGGGATAGTTCAGAAACTGATTGACTTCCGGGAACTGGCCGGTATTCATGGAGAACAGGTCCGTGTTGGCTCCATCGCCCGATCCGAGCGTAAAGTCGATGTCCCAGGGCAGCAGATACCATTTGCCCTCCGGCAGAGCGTAGTAGAAGTAGTTGTTCTTGCCACGGCGGTACCCATAGCTGTCCCAGTCGCCAACGGCATGGCGAATCGCTAAGACACGTGCCATGTATTCAGGATGAAGTAACGATTCGATTTTCTCTTCATACTGTAAGCCGTTTGACGATGTATTTAAAGCAGCGGCAAAATCGAACAGATGGTCCCAGTCGTCGTTCTCGCGATGCGACCTCTTCTCGAATCCCCAGCGATAAGTCTCCTTTAGACGCGGATGATTTGAACCATATTTCAGGCCTTCGTCGAGATTCGAGAATCCCGTACCGTCAGCGGAGTACTCGAAGTAGTCGTCAATTTTGTGAATATAGCCATCGGTATCGTTAGGAAACCATCCTCTAATATAGTCGCCGTCAATTTTTTGTACGTCCTCATAGTTAGCGTGGGCGCTGCCGTTGATAATCGGCCGTATATACTCCTGCGTTGAAAACTGCAGGCCCATCTGCTTGTAAAACCAGTACGATGCGCGTTCCTGGAGCGGGCCCCGGTTGCCTCCCTCGGTGTTATCGAGGTTTATTTCCTCTCGGCCGCGGAATTTCCGGTCCGGATTGAAGTCGAGCCTGTAGGCGTAGCGGTTGCGCGGGTCGCGGCCCGAGCCGCTTCGGAGGAACGGGCTGCCGCGATAGCGGATGCCGACGTTGTAGAAGACCTCGCTGTTGTTGTAGACGAACGTGCAATCCATCAGCTCGTTCGAGAGATTGGGACGCGAGCGGAACGTATTAATAACATCATCGGACAACCAGATACGGTAAGTCGCAAGCTTTGTATTCAATCGAGTATCCCCGACGCGTACCTGGCAGGTTCGTTCCGGCACATCCGCCGACGGCTCCAGTTTGGTTGGGAACCGTGTCAACCCCGAGCCGTCGGAGGCTTCGATGTAAAATGCCCGCATTATGCCGCTAGAGGCACCCGGGATAGTGCCCGTGAATATGCCGTCCCCGCCGATCAAATCGTTGCCGGAACCGTTGTCGAGCATAGGTGTACTTCTGAATATTCCGGCACCTTCCGAGCGATAGACAAGATTGACTGCTCCGACACTATCGTTGTCGGTAACGCGTGCAGTAACGATAATCGGCTCTCCACCGACCGGGAGAACGGGCGCATGCTGTACATCGAGGATGTCGGGGCCGCGGTTGGAGACAAACGCCGTGTTTTGCCTGCCCGGCGTGCCGATGTCCAGGGGCATGGTCAACTCGAACGAATGAGCCGGTCGGGGCGGCTGAACGGGCGACCGCTCCTGCGAAGTTCGCAAAAGAAGGAACCGGCTTCCCCGCAGCCACCGGGCCCAGCCGCGGAACGTCACTGTACTCGCATTCACACTGCTAATCGACTGGTTTATGCGGTTGGCCCCGGGATCGCCGTGCCCGGTCGAAATCAGGCGCAGCGAACGCCGGCCGGAGTAACAATCTTCCATGGTAACGAACGAGCGAATATGATTGCCCAAAAAGCGCCAGCTCGATTCGCCGCTCTCGAAGCCGTTGTTACTCAGTCGGCTTGTACCGCCTATAATTAGCTCGAGGTCGTCGAGGAGCAACTCGCCACGATTGAGAAGAATTACCTCGAAAATTCTGACCTGGCCGTGAGTATATCTGGAATCATTGCTGTTAATGGTAAACGAGAATTGCTCCCAGGTTGTCTTGTCGCTCTCGTCGCTGTCGGTCCAGGCATCAGGCGCATCGTTGTTGCTGCGAGGATCGCGCAGCTCCAGGCTGGCCCCCTGGCCGTCCGCCCAGCTCGGCCACCGGCC
>DQCG01000562.1:0-2439 GCA_003533825.1 Phycisphaerales bacterium | reverse complement strand
CTGATCGGATCCACGTCTTGATACGGATACGACAATCGGATACGCTCGCTGTGATCGTCGAGACCGCCCACATACGGCCCGACCAGGTTCGAGCCGATGATAAGATTGTCATACACGCCGACGAGAAAATCCGGATCCTTTGCCACTACCATATACGAGTCCGGCGGCATTTCCGTGCCTGCGTCGAACGAATAATCGATTCCGTCCGTGAAAGCCCAGCCGGCAAACGAGACCGTCCCGGAACCGCGATTATAAAGCTCGATATACTCGAATCGCTCGTCACGCATGCCGTGGTGGTACATGATTTCGTTAATCACGATGTCGTTTATCGCCGGCTGAGCGTTCGGGCCGCCGAACGTCGCCGAAGCCAGAAAGCCGAAGCAGTCGGACCCGTCCGGGAACCGGCCGAACGTCACTTCCGGCTCCATCGCCCCATAGTCCACCGCATCCAGCACACGTACCGGCAGAGGCACCGTCTCATCGGTGGCCGCCGTCACATAAATTGTCTCGCCGGCAGCCGATAATCCGAATCCGAACTCGCTTTCGCTGAACTCCCGGAAATCGCCGGGTTGCAATACTATCCCATCGGGGATTTTATACTTCAGCAGGTCACCATCATCATCGCTCAGATAGACGTTGCTCAGATCGACCGTGGTCGGCCCGGGGTTGTACAGCTCGATACGGTCGGTACCCGAGGCGGCGTCGCTGTTGGCCAGAACCTCGTTAATCACCAGGCGGGCACGCGGGTTGACAATACTCTGAGACGTCTCGGCGACTGCCCGAAGGATCGGCGTCCCGACACAGTCAGAGCTGCTGGAGAGGGTCGCATTATGTGTCTGAATGGCCAGGACATTGGTGCCAGGAACCAGCAGGTTTATCCGGCCGGACAGGTCCACGGTAGCGACCTGGTCATCCGAAGCCTGGCTGGCTCCCTGGTCGAATCGGGGCGGATTTCCGGAGATGTCACCGGAGGCCGCAACGCGTACACCGTTCAGATACAAAACGAAGGCGTCATCATAGTATACCTCGGCCTCCAGACGAGAGAAACCGCTGATCTGCATCGCTGTCAGCATGAACGGCAGACGGGCATATACTGAAATATAGTTTCCGCGCATGTCGTTGAGCTGTGTCCCGATTAATTGCAGTTCTCCGGCTTCATTACTGTATCCATACCCGCTCGGCCCATCGAGCCACCCTGTTCTAACAGGCTCATCGTTGAATCCGGGTTCGGTCCAGGCCGTAGTAGCCTGGCCATCAAGGTCCGTCGATGGGTTCTGTGTTCCTTTGAAATACCGGCCTCGATGGCCAACATCCACGAGGGTTACTATGGTAGGCTCATCGTTCCCGGCCTGGACAACATCCGGCCCACCCGGAGTGCCGCCGACAAGCACGCTATCTGACCATGTTGGCGCTTCTTCCGGGTCGCCTCCGAGTCTGTCGAGGATCAGCGAATGCCCTGCCCCATCCGACGAGGCCGGCCAGGGTCTTTCGTCATCGTACCTTAGTGAGATGATAATCCCGCCGTTATTGTTGGTAAGCTCGATGCGCTCGCCATCATTGTTGAGCCGGCCCGTGTAAGGTCCTTCGACACCGTTAATCACATACGCCTCTTGAAGGGCGCCCGGATCGCGCGCTACCACCAGATATTGTCCGGGCCCGATGATCGTGCCGGGCCCGAACACATATTGAATACCATTCGTGAATGAGCAGCCGGAGAGGTCCTCGAAAACCGCCCGGTTGTTATACAATTCGATGAATTCGAGGATTTCAGCAGCATCGGCGGGATGATACATCACCTCGCTCACGACCAATCCCATGCCGGGTTGCGCAATCCATAAAACGACCATACACGCTATCAGCAACAAAAAGCACTTATGCTGCTTCTCGTCTTTCATGCTTATCCGGTCCTTTCTCCAAAGATGATAGTTAAATCATCATAACTAATCGTTTTTAATTTCTCCTTGTGCCCCAGTGCGGCGTGCAGGATTCCTGTAGATTATATTCCCGATTTACACAGCCGCTCCTGAGACTGATGTGATATAGAACTGCCCACTTAAATTGCCTGATAGCATTACCAGAACCCTTAAATGCTCTATTTTACCAAATTCTTGCCGAATTTTCTATCTTTTTGCTCTTTTTCGGCTACTTTTACGCTCATAGCTACTTTTACTACATGAATCTCTCGAAAAACCACCTTCTGTCTCACTGACAGTTCGCACATCAATCCTTACGATCAGCAGTTGGTTAACACATCGGTAGCGCAGAAGGCCTGCATAGAAAGCGCCCCTTATACAATATCATTAATCCTCGAATCTGAGGAAGCAGTAAAATGAGCTCTTCCAGGCGATTATAGGACGCTGACATTGCGCAAAGATAGCATTGAACTCGACACGCTGCTTGAGATTTATGGCGCCCTGATAACCAGGCTGTGAATAACAA
>DQCG01000140.1 GCA_003533825.1 Phycisphaerales bacterium | reverse complement strand
ATTGCCGGCGGCATGAACGGTGTAAATCCCGACGGTGCGTGGGAGATTCTGCCGTGTATAAAATATTCCGACATCAAAAGCCCCGCCACCAGGTACGTATTTCTGGCCGAATGCGATCCCCGCGGTTACAACATGGGCTCATGGGTGATGTACCCGAAGTCCAAACAGTGGGTCGACCCGTTTGCCACCTGGCACCGAAGGAACAGCAGCACACTTGGTTTTGCCGATGGGCGGGTCGAAACGCACAGATGGCTCAGCGAGGGCTTAATCAAGTGGAACGAGCAGTCGCTTTACGAGCCGTTGACCTTCCAGTTCTACAGGACGCCCAATTCGGACGAGGAACTCGATGATTTTGAATTTGCCCTCAAGGGCTATGCTTTCAAAGCGTTTCAGTAGAGCCGGTTATAGCCGATATATTAAGAATTTATCGTTTTTTACTTGACGCCAGGCCGGTTAATCTTGTATATTTTAGATTGATGAGGCTTATGCCCTCTTACAGTAATATCAAAGGTACTTTACTTCTCAAAATACCGGATATTTTTCGTTTGTTTTAAGTCCGGCTCTAAATGTAGTAGTTCGGGCGGGGCTTCTTGAAGGAAGGTAACAATGAAAACAAAAGCTTTTACACTAATCGAATTATTGGTCGTTATCGCGATTATCGCTGTCCTGATGGCGATTCTGATGCCATCCCTAAGGGCTGCCAAAGATCATGCCAGGCGTGTACACTGCGTCAGCAACGTAAAAACCCTCTCCCTGGCATGGTTCATGTACAAAGACGACAATGATGATAAGTTGGTCGGAGGCCACGTCGCTCCTGGTATGTGGGTACTCCGCCCACCCGACAACGCCACGATTGAGCAGAAGAAGGATGTCATAAGACAAGGCGAACTTTTCGAATATACAGGTAAAACGTTGGATGTGTACCGCTGCCCTGCGGACCTAAGGCAAAAGGACCCGAGACAATACGCATTTCGGAGTTTTTCTATCGCCGGCGGCGCAAACGGCGAAGGGTGGCAGGAGACATATGAACAGGCCAGGACATACTCTGATATAAGGAAACCGGCCACTAAATACGTGTTCCTCGAGGACATAGACCCCAGAGGATTCAATACCGGCTCCTGGGTCATGCATTTCGGCCCTATCAGTTGGGTGGACCCACTGGCCATGTGGCACAACGAAAAGAGTACCTTCGGTTTTGCCGATGGTCACTCTGAAATGCACAGGTGGTACGACAAGAGCTTCATTGACTGGTCCCACGAAGCTATGTTTGGGCCGCCGGCGAGTTTCTCGTTTAGTATGACGCCGCCCGCCAATGAACATAAAGACATTCAATATATGGGTAGAGGATATCCATGTAAATCCCATAATTAGGATGTCCTCGTTGAGGATATCGATCCGAAGGTTCATAACCTGGCTTCGTGGATCATGGAACCCGATGGATCGATCCTTTGGCTATATAGCATTACAAAAGAAGCAAGCCTGCGGATGTAATTTGTAAAATTCTTGTTGTAATAAAGAACAACGTGTCGACTCGAAGAGAGATTCTAAGAAATGTTCGATATTTTTGAACAGCCGTGGACACTGGTGGGTGCGGCGGTACTTGTTTTATTCGGCATGTTGACCTTCCGCAGCTTTTATCCTGAAAAACGCTGCTGGTGGCAGTTACTTGTACCGGTGTTTGTAGTTGTCGCCGCTTTCGGTGTGGATTCGCTTGTTCAAACCGACCTGGAGAAAATCACCGCCGTAATTAAAACAGCCTTAGAAGCAGTCAAAGAGGAAGACTACAAGGCAATTGAGCCCCTTATTATCAATAATTACAGCGACTCGTATCACAACTCAAAAAAAAGTTTGCTGGACCACTGCAAAAGAGAGCTGTCACGGCCATTGGTCGATAAAAGTAAAAAGACAGGTTTGCTGATAGACATATCGGACCCGGATGCAACTGCAATTTTATTTGTAATTATAATCTTTGACAAAGACAGTTACATCTCCCAAAACTATAAATCATTTCTCCTGGTAAAAGCCAGACTTTCCTTCCAAAAACAACCCGACAAAAGCTGGCTCATCAGCCGTATCGAAATACTTGAACTTGACCGGCAGCCGACCAGTTGGAGCCGTATCAGATAAGCAAGGGACAAAACCAGAGCAACCCTGTGAACCCGGCATTCATAAAACAGCCGGATAATTTGACTGTAATATAGCAAAGTTGGTACCGGAATTGGCCGATAGGGGAGGGTGCAGTCACTGTAGCTGAAGTTAATGGAAAACGAGATATGACGTTTGCAAGATTGAAAAAACAAAGGTTATTCCTGAAACCCGGGCTGTTTGCCATTCGCTGGTATCCGAGCAGCAGAAGCTGCGTGAATCCGGGCAGTCGAACGGTCAGCCCGCAACAAATGCCGCCGTTAATGGTTCGCAAGGCCGAATGGCGGCGCTAAAATCCATCGTCATCCATTACGGAACCATCGGGGCCTATATTGAATAAATCGATATAGGCCCCGAAGTTATTTACGCTTTATATCCCTTATCGAAATCTGT
>DQCG01000489.1:7350-8281 GCA_003533825.1 Phycisphaerales bacterium | reverse complement strand
CGTACTTCGCAGGGATGACAGCGCGAATCGGTCAGTTTGAGTATATTATTCAAACCGTTGCCTTAATTCACGTAATCGAGACAAAACGCGACTCTTGGCTATGTAAACCGCATTTCGCGACATATCGAACCTTTGACAGACTTCCTCAACGGTAAATTGATCTATGGCATAATGCCTGAAAGCTCCAAAGACTTTCGGATCAAATTCCCGGCGAACCTGCTCCATGCATCTTTTCAGGACCATTTGTTGCCATTCCAACTCCCATGTCCGGCCAAGGGTTTTATCATCCTGCACCATATCCCAAAACGATGTGCCGGTTGCCTTGTCAGCAATTAGTTGCTCTAATGGCTGCCGGCCCCTCAAATTGAGTATTACACGTTTGGCTATCCCAAAAAGCCAATTGCTTAGACGTCCTTTGTCCGGATCGTACTTGCCCTCCCTGAAAGCCTTGAAAAATGTTGCCATTGCCTCCTGAGCGGCATCTTCCGCCTCAACATTCGACAGGCCGAGTTTTCTGGCAAATTGAATTACGACGGGCTGAAAGTGACTGCAGAATTCAGTCCATGCCGATTCATCGCGAGTTGTCTTGAGGTCCTCCAGAAGCTGTGTTGTAGTTACCCATTGAGTCACTTTCGAGCTCCTATGCCGTTTATTCTCGGCAAAGAGCATAGTCCGATGAATGAAATCGTGCAATCTTTTTCTTGAAATTGAACCCAATCCCGGGTTCTTGATTTATTTTTCTCAATAAAACTCATTTTGTCAGAAAGATTCTATCCGCGGACGGTCAATACTAAATAATCCTGACAGTTGTGCATCCGCGGCTGTCCGGAAAATACCCGGAATGGCTGCTAAGCGGGTAAAAGGTGAGTATTATGGTTTCGATAGTGCGTTATATCAGGGGATTTCAAATGAACAGAAGAACCGGCTTATC
>DQCG01000489.1:3606-7289 GCA_003533825.1 Phycisphaerales bacterium | reverse complement strand
GATGAGCGATTCACTATTAATGGCGCCAAAGAACCGGTCCGATTACCGGCCGGAATATACCGTATTGAAAGTTGGAGCCTCGAACGCGTCGATAAAAATGGGGATATCTGGAAGCTCAGAGCTAAAGAAATTCCGGAGAACAGAACCTTCAAAGTGGCAGAGAATGCAGAGACTGTGCTGCCGGTAGGTGAGCCGGTCTGTTCAGGCCTGACAGTAAGAAAGGAAGATTCGGAGTTTTACTGCTGGCACTACGTCAAAGGCCGGCTTGGAGAAGACCTTGAGCTCACTAAAAATCAATCCAGGACAGATCCGCCGAAGCTGCTGATTGAAAATGAAGATGGTTCATATCAAGAAACGCTCACCTTCAAATATGGCTGAGGCGGTACGTGTTCGCTCTCGTGGCGGGAGCCGGGTAATATAAAGGGACCGTTCACTGTTACGGCACAAATTGCGGGTCCCTTCAAGGTAGAAAATAAATCATACGAACTTGAAACTCTTGTAAATGCGACTGTTCGCGAGGAACGTTTGAAAATGTTAATTAAGTGGTTACCGATCCTGGTGGTTCTTGTTGTTCTGGCAGTAGTAACATTGCTTACAAGGAAAAGATGGCCCGTGGTTACCGTTCTTTTATATTCAATTTGGGTGACGGTTGTTTTTACACCTGTTATATTCTGCATCACATATTGGCTCGGCCATCTGTTTGTCCCGGAATTCGATGAAATCGCCGATTCTATAATCGCCTTTTATGGCGAGTTCTGGCCGTTCTGGATATTCTGTGCGATTGTTATTATCAGCCAGATGCTGCTTTTGATAATCCCGGTCAGGATTGTAAAGCAGCGTCCAAAGCCTCGAAGGGGCCTGTGGCTTACCGCCGTAGCGGCAGGAGCTCTGTTTGCCATTGTCGTGCTGGGTATAGTATGGTCTGTCGCCGCAACAATATTCGGAGATGATACCATCGAAGGCATAGTTCCACTGCTTGCCCTGATTTTTCTTCTGGCCAACTGGATAGTATGGTCCTGCATATTCCGTACTTTTGCACGCAGCTCCGATCCGCAGTGTTATATTCGCAGGCTGTTGAAATGGCTGCTCCGCGGTACAATACTTGAGCTGCTCATTGCCGTACCGAGTCATGTAATCGTGAGGCACAAGGATATTTGTTGCGCTGATTGTGTGACCGCAGCGGGAATCGCCACGGGTCTGGCGGTTATGCTCATCTCTTTCGGCCCCGGTATATATTTCCTGTACGCCGATCGTATCGAAAGCAAAAAGCCGAAGATTTCTCTTGACGACGGAGCGGGGGATTTTGTATAAAAGGTAGGTTAAGCTCGTGGATTTTCAGCTTTCCGGCTGTAGATGATTTGCGGTTTTGCAGGAAGGAGGTAACGTCGAGTCGCTGAACTTTATCCTGAGCGGCCATGGATAGAATTTGGTGAAGACGAGAATCACTCTCGGTTGCTTTAGTGTGTAGCCAAAGCAGTATTATCTAACCTTTTTTGAGGAGGATTTAATATGTATTGGAAATTGATTTGTTTGGTTTCTTTTCTTTTCATTTTTGGATTGTGCGGATCAATAGTACATGGCCAGGAAAATCAGATTGTAAATCCTGAATTCGATGACGGCCTTTCATCCTGGGGAATATATACCTATCTGAATACCGCCGAGGGTTTTAATGTGGAAGTAACGCAGGGCGACGGTCTGTCCGGAGAAAACTCGGCATTACTCGATATTTACAATTCCCCCGGGCTTTCCAGTATAGGAATCGCCCAGGGAGGCCTGGTTGCCGAGCCCGGAAAGACCTATCCCATCGGTTTCACCGCTAAGGCCGAGGAAGTCAGAGGATTGGTTGTATTGCTTCAGGGGAATATTAACAACGCTTCTTATCCGACCTTTCTGAACCAGACCGTGGAACTGACACTCAATCGGAAAGATTACGTCATTGAATACACTCATACCGGCAATGCGATTGGAGCTGCAGAAGGAGAAAGCCTTAATCTATACCTGATGATAAAGGGGCCTTCATGGTCCCCGCCCGGGGCAAGCTTGAACGGCAAGGTCTGGATCGATCGTGTACACTTCGGCGCCGAAATCCCGCGCCAGCCCGTTTACCCTGCCACAAGCCCAAAACCCGAGGATGGCACCTTCCTGGCGGATACGTGGGTATCTCTTGGCTGGTCGCCCGGCGACTTCGCCGCTTCGCATGATGTGTATCTGGGCGATAATTTCGAAGATGTTAACAGTGGTACAGGTGAAACGTTCCGGGGTAATCAGCCTGATATGTTTATCGTAGCGGGTTTCCCCGGCTATCCTTACCCTGATGGCCTGGTTCCGGGAACGACTTATTATTGGCGGATTGATGAAGTCAACCAGGCCGAACCGGACAGCCCCTGGAGAGGCCCTGTCTGGAGTTTCACGGTACCGCCTAAGAAAGCTTATATACCCAAGCCGGCTGATGGGATGAAATTCGTAGAGCCGGATATAACTCTTAGCTGGACCGCCGGCTTCGGCGCGAGACTGCACCATTTGTACTTCGGAGATAATTACGCCGATGTTGAGGCCGGAACTGGTGGTACTGACAAAGGGGCCATAGTGGCTGAGAGCTATGTCCCTGACATGCTTGAACGAGAAAAGACCTACTATTGGCGGGTCGATGAGTTCGACGGCGAGGTTACGTATCCGGGCGATATATGGAGCTTTACGATTGCAAGGGAAGGAGGCGGACTCAAGGCGGAATACTTTAACAATACAACCCTTACGGGTGGGCCGGCATTGACTCGCATTGACCCACAAGTCGATTTCAACTGGGGCAACGGCACTACCCGCGGCGTAAACTCTCCTGCACAGACTATCGGTGTGGACAGTTTCTCGGCTCGCTGGAGCGGCGTGCTTGAAGTGGACGTGACGGACACGTATATATTCCGTATTAACGCAAACAATGGTTTCAGGCTGTGGCTGGACGACCGGCTAATCATTGATTTCTGGGATAATCCTACCACAGACAATCTTGAGAGCGAACCGGTCGAACTGACAGGAGGTACGGCCTACAACATCCGGATGGAGTATTATGAAGGTGCGGGTACGGCGGTCGCCCAGTTATACTGGGAAAACAGCGTCCGGGCTCGACAGATTATTCCCCAGGCCGCGCTGTCACTGCCCGGTAAGGCCAGCAGGCCGCGTCCGGCGAATGGCTCGATTGGTACTCAAAAGCAGCTTGTCCTGACCTGGAATCCGGGAGATTTTGCCGCCTCGCATGAGATATACTTCGGCACTGATAAAGATGCGGTCATAAATGCAACTGCCGCTTCGCCCGAGTACAAGGGCACGAGATTGCTGGATTCAGAGAGCTACGACGCCGGCAAACTCGCCTGGGATACCACGTACTACTGGCGCATCGACGAGGTCAATAGCGTTAATCCCGATAGTCCGTGGATCGGCAGCGTATGGAGCTTCGATACAGGTGATTTCCTTGTTATTGATGATTTCGAGGATTATGACGCCGGTGACAACCAGATCTGGTATTCGTGGCATGATGGGCTCGGTTACGGCACGCCGGATACTCCACCTTATTTCGCCGGCAACGGCACCGGTGCGTCTGTGGGCGATGAGGCGACAGCTTCTTATACCGAGGAAACCATCGTCAATAGCGGCGCCCAGTCGATGCCGGTATCCTACGACAACAACAAACA
>DQCG01000489.1:0-3525 GCA_003533825.1 Phycisphaerales bacterium | reverse complement strand
GGCCAGACTGCCGTGGTTGTCCACGATAATCCCGACGCAGTACAGATCGATACTTGGACGGAGTGGGTTATTCCTCTGCAGAGCTTTGCCGACCAGGGTGTTGATCTGGCCGATGTAGATAAAATCGCGATTGGTTTTGGGACAAGGGGTAATCTGACGATACCCGGCGGTTCGGGGCGTGTGTTGTTCGATGACATTCGATTGTACCGGCTGAGAAGTGCTTCCGGTGAATAAACATTGCTTTAACGATAATTACACCGGGATTTAAATCAATCCGGGGCTGATACTGTTTGTTTCAGTATCGGCCCCGGTTGTTTTTTATAAAACGGCCCTAAAACTCGGTGTCGAATCCGTATAATATTATCTTCGGCGGTGTATCCTTCCATTCAGTGGGGCGGGCATCCCGACTGCCGGTTGTATAGTAGATATATTTGACGTTTCGGTCTTTAAGCTCATCGAGTATCGTCTGTGAGATTCCTGGTTCCATCGCCGGCTCGAAAAGGAAATTCTTCGGACAAAGATGAGACCCGCCGCCGAAACTCTGGGAAAAGTAGCCGGTCAGAACGATTGGCTCGGTAGTCAGCCCCTGGATCGTAGTCCGTTCGATCTGGACCGAGGTGGGAGAGCCGCCCCACATCATCCAGCGGACGTAGAATTGTATGTTCACGAATACGCCGGTGTTCGGATCGTCTAATGAGCATACATCAAGGTAGTCCTGGTCGGTCGGCTCCCACGGTCGATATAGAGCCGCTCCCTCAGTCGATATCGTGTTGACGTCATCGATGAGCACGGGCCTTTCGTATTCGACTTCGAGACTAATCCTGAGGTCGTTCGGCGTAACAATCGGGTCCGGCACGATACTCTGGAACAGCGGTTCTGTGCGGAGTCGGTAAGTCCGTGAATTATTGATGTCCCCGAAGCGCCACGCATCGGTCACTAAATACCGGCTGAACATCCATTCCGACTCTTCGTAGGTGTGTTCGGCTCCTGACAACGAAGGCAGCTCGGCAGAAATTTGCCGGACCTGTCCGTCGGCGACATATTCGATGTCCACCGTGTCGTAAATACATTGCTGCAAATTGTCCTTGCTGAGCCAGATATTTTTCGGCTTGAGCGTCCAGCGTGATTTTAGCCGGTGGCTTGTGAATACGTTGCTTCCCCTGCCCTGCAGCGACCAATATTCTCTTGGCTCTGAGAGCATGTAGGGTGTAGTATATTCGGCGCTGCCGGGCTGCGGGATTTCTCGAATTTGCTTGATGATTAGCTTACCTTCGGGAGCTACCTTCTTGAACTCGAAGTCCAGCACGATATCATCTTTTTGTACGGCCTGGCAATATTGTTCGGCGGCCGAAACCAGAAGCTCGTATAGCTCAATATATTCCTGCTCCCATTCGAGTACGGTGTTCTCGCGCAGCGGCACGAGGCTCGATCGCTGTAGGAGCCAGGGATATGCCCCTTGAAAATGAGTCATTTCAATCCTGACCTCTTCAGGAAACGCATCGTCCGGCGGATTTGTGACCGATACCGCTCCCTTCTGGCAAACCACGTTCGCTGTCCAGGTTTCCCGGTTCTTATCCATTGTGGCCACACCGTTGGCTAATTCGATCTGGTCGGGAAACGAGTGATGGACAAGCAGGGCCATGCCTACATCCGCCTCGTTGACGCCGTGCCTGAGCCGCTCCAGAAATGCGTTGTCGTTGTAGAAACTGGCGAAAACCTTTCGAATGGCCCGAAACACGCCTCGCTCACTGTTATCCGATTCGTCACAGGCGCAGGGGCCGGTATCATCCTCGTCCAGGTCATCGGCCAGGCAACCGCTGTAGCTGTCGTACAGGCCTGCTCCCGTGAACGCTTCACTGTCCTCGACGTTGGTCGAGCTGCGAAAACGAATCTTTTTGCCGGGATTGAATTCGAAAGTCTCAAGGGCGTCAATTACGGCGGATTGTATCTCCGGATCGAACTCAGTAATATTCGAGTTTTTGATTAGGTTGCGAATTGCCGCTAAGTCTCTGGATAATCCTTTCATGTCCGCCGGGGGATATCTTGTGTATTGTGACAGGCGCAGGGCGATTTCCTCCCTAATGGAGCCGCCGCTGACGGGCGTGCGAATCTGCCACTTCGTTGGATCGTTCAGGTCGTCCGTCAGGAACATCCCGCTGAGGATTATAGTGTCGCTTGTGCCGTTATACAGCTCGATCCAGTCGGGAAATTCGCCGGATTCGGCCGGGTCCTCGATGGTCGATTTGTTGTCGGCCATGAATTCGTTGATTACCAGGCCGTTGCCGTCGCCGGTTGGCGAATTTGCCGCACGGGGTGATGGATTCTCGAAAAATTGCCACGGATCTCCGCCATCCTTGGATCGTCCGTACGAGATATCCTCCTGCTGGGGCCCGAAACTCAGGCCGTCGATAAGTGTTTGACCATCGCTGTCGAACAAGCCCACCTCCTCCCCCGACCGGCTCAGCTTGAAACCGGCATGGAAAGGTCCCTGCTCGGTGTCGTCATCGGCCCAGAAAAGAGCATACCCGCCCGGTGCCAGTACAACCGGCGCCATGCTGGGCAAAGACTGGTCGAGAAAAGCGTTCCAGAGGCCAAACGAAAACGCCATGGCCTTAGGTGAATTGTCCGGGATTGCCTGCCGCAGAATGCCGAAGTTCGCGGCCTTGCCGCCCATGTAGCCTATATCGGCCGGCTGTAAGTCATTTGTGTCGGCCCAGAGCTGTTCCCATTGCATCATCGGTGTTATCGTTATCGGGGGTATTTCCTTCAGCGCTAGGATCGACGCCTTCTCCTGCTCGCTGAGATTCTCGGCATCGAGCAACTTGACCGCGCAGAACAGTTCCATATTTTCGCTCGAAGCGGCCAAATAGACGGTGTGATTTACAAGATCCTGCGCACGGGCCGCATCCTGCTCGATCGCCAGGTAAACGAAGGGTATGCCCTGAGATTTTGCGAGTATGGCCACATGAGAGTTAGGTGTAGAGGGCATAAGGCTCATAATGCCGGCCACAGATGGAATCTCCGCAGGTACGGCGTCGGTCAGCAGGATATCTTCGGGCAGCAAATCGCCGGCTGTAAAGGCCGCCTGAATTTCGCTGCCGGCGAAGAATTTAAGCGTGCCGATGGCCCAGCCGTCCGAATAGCTCGCGTTGCCTTCAGCCCATTGGGCTGTAGAGCCAACCGGTACGCCCTGAGTTTCGAACCAGTCGCGATTCTGCCGGGCTATGGTATATTGCTCGTAGGTGGGGAAATAGTACGCCGTCACGTTGGGCTCGGCTATTACCGAAGCCTTGACGATATTGAACAAATGGACGATTTCTTCACGGCTGTAGGGATCATTTCGAACGAGCTGTATGCCGTATTCGTTGAACGGGGGTTCTGCCCATGGGGAAAAAATCACGGCGCCAAGGACCGCCTGCTGTCCTTCTTCGTGCAGGGTGACGTTATCGAATTGCTCTATGGTCATGCCGATGAAAGGGTCGAGCTGCTCGAGCGCAAAATCGAAGTGGAATTCGTACTTCCGGC
>DQCG01000370.1 GCA_003533825.1 Phycisphaerales bacterium | reverse complement strand
CATGACAGTGCCATTAGTACCGGACACCTTTAATTCAGCATTAAAGAGAATAAGAGCTGAAAGTCCCGGCGGGGATCGACCTTGAGTTCTTCGACTGGCACCTGTGGTTTTCAAAATGCATCTTTCTATCAATAACTGTTTCTGGTAGAATTCCATGAGCAAGGATTACTATTATGGTTCACCGTCCCGGCGGTGGTTGGTCAAGATGAAAAAGGAGATGAATATGAGAAGAGCAAAGTCAATCCTGTTAGTCTGTATGGCGGCGGCATTCGGCCTGATACTGATATCTTCGTCGTGTGCAATAGAAAAGGCTACCGACGTGAGAGGCCCTCTTGCCGAGACGAAGCAGCAGCGGGACGCCCGGATGCAGTGGTGGCGGGATAGCCGGTTCGGCATGTTCGTTCACTGGGGTCTTTACTCGGGTCTGGCCGGGACGTGGAAGGACAAACCCGTCGGTGAGCGCGGCGGTATGGAATGGATCCAGCAGCGAGTCCACGCCGATACGTGGGAATATGCCCACGAGGCGGTTCCCCTCTTTCGCCCTAAAGAAGGCTTCGCGAGTGAGTGGGCGAAACTTGCCCGCCGGGCGGGATGTCGATATGTGGTCTTCACAAGCAAACATCACGATGGCTTCTGCTTGTTCGACTCTGAGTACACGACCTACGATGCCCACGATCTGGTCGGCCGTGATCTCTGCCGTGAAATCGTGGACGCCGTCCGCAACGAAGGTTTAAAGGTCGGCTTCTATCACTCCGTTATAGACTGGCACCACCCCCAGTACGATTATTTCAAAGCCGACCAGTTGCCCCATCCGCTCAAGGGCAAACCTTCGCCGAACGGCCCGCGCAACCATGACATCTATGTCGATTATCTGCACCGCCAGGCACGTGAGCTTTTCTCGAACTACGGGCCGGTCGACATCATCTGGTGGGACTACTCGAAAAAGGGCAACGAGGGTCCGTTTTGGAAGTCAGACGAACTGATGGCAATGGCCCGCAGTCTCCAGCCGGCCATCATCTCGAACAACCGGCTCTATCACATTCCGAATATCGAGAAAGATGATTCCGCAGATCGCCTCAGGACATGGAAGCCGGAGCAGGGTGATTTCACTACACCCGAACAGACCATTCCCTCAACTGGTATCCCCGGCGTCGATTGGGAAGTCTGTATGACGATGAATACGACGTGGGGATATTCCGACCACGACCATGCGTGGAAATCTCCTGAAACGCTCATTCGCAATCTCGTCGATATTGTCTCCAAGGGCGGTAACTACCTGCTTAACATCGGTCCGAAAGGGGATGGTTCCATACCTCAGGAAAGCATTGAATCCATGCGAGCTATCGGCCGGTGGATGGATGTAAACGGGCAGGCTATTTACGGCACGTCGGCCAGTCCATACGAGCGGCCATCGTGGGGCAGGTACACCAAAAAGGACAGAATGCTCTATGTGCATGTCTTCGAGTGGCCGCGGAACGGCGTGCTCGAGGTACCCGCGGCGGAGCTAAACGTCACCCGGGTGTATTTGCTGGCGGACTCCGATAAAACCCCGCTGAAGACCGAAAAGAAATCCGGTGCCCTGGCAATTCATGTCCCGCGGGAAGCTCCCGATGACATCGTCTCGGTAATCGCGATCGAGCATAAGTAGTATGTCGAGCCTGGGATGAAACGAAGAAGTGAATGGGTATTTTAGCCGGGCGTGACTTTGTACTTCCTGACGAAATCCACAGGATTATAGCTCATCTTAGCCTGTCGCAGGCCGGGGTTGCCGAGGTCCTGTTCCCGGTTTACAGTTTTATATTTCTCAGGCAGTATCGAAGCGAACGCCTGGTTGATATACTGGTAAACGCCCCTGGAATTATCTGCGAGAACGGCTTTCTCGAAATGTATCACAAAGCTCTCTCCAAGCGCGAGCTCTTCGCCGAGGCAATAAGCCGCCGGTTGTTCATCGATATAAAAAATGCCGCCGCACAGTTGTAAAGGCCACATCTTCTCCAGGGCTTCCTTCGCGGCGAAAAAATCGTTCGACCCATCGTGCTGCTGGTTCCACCGCTCCAGAATCTGCAATGCATCATCACGATATTCTTCGAGAAGCGGTTTGGCCTGATATTCATTATTTCTTACGAATAGATTGAGTAAATTCTTTTTCTTGTGGAATTTTCGGCCGGTAAGGTTCACCAGGTCTTCTCTCGAATAAAGATAGTCGAAATTGTCCCTGTCTTCGCAGGCGGTGTATCCCATTTTTGAAAGTATTTCCGCCTGCTGTGCGGATGCGGCCTTCATTACGTGGTGATTATGAAAAAGCTCCGCTACGATATTTTCGTCAGGCAGCCCGAACGGCAGTATGAAAAAAGGATTTTCTTTATCCCTGCCGGTTATAACAAAAAGTTCATTATCCAGTCGGGATATCCTGTAATTGTGTGTCCGGCGAAACAGATAAATATTCGCGAAGGTAAATTCGGAAATCCCGTCGGCAAGGGCCTGAAATTTCGGGTGCAGGACAGGCCGCATATCTATGGTGACTTCCGCCGAGTCAGGATATTCTGCTGTAATCACTTGCAAATTTGCCTTTTCAAGAAAACCATGCCCTGGAATCCGCAGTTTGTATTTCGTAAGCGGCTTATCCTAA
>DQCG01000538.1 GCA_003533825.1 Phycisphaerales bacterium | reverse complement strand
GTCGAGTCGGCTTTGTCGGGCGTCATGAAACCCGTCGGCGAGGAGAATCGCCTGTGGTATCGGCGAATGTTTGAGATTCCAGGGAAATGGTCGAACCAGCGAATACTGCTGCATTTTGGCGCGGTGGATTGGGACACTACCGTTTGGGTCAACGGCACAAAGGTCGGGACACACCGCGGCGGCTACGATCCATTCACTTTCGATATAACCAATGCGCTGAAAGACGCCGGACCACATGAGGTCGTCCTGAGCGTCTGGGATCCGACAAACGCCGGTTACCAGCCGAGAGGCAAGCAGGTTAAAAAACCGGGAGGAATCTGGTACACCGCAGTTACAGGAATCTGGCAGACCGTCTGGCTGGAACCGGTGCCGAGTAAGTACATCGCCCGTATTCGAATTACACCGATTTACGACGAAGGGGTCGTACAGATTGAGGTTGATGCCACCGGCGGGAGGAGCGTGGCGGCAAGCGTCATACAATTCGGTGACCTTCCAATTCGGGCGCAGGTGACTAGGATTGGCAATCCAGTCCGGATCGAACTTCAGAAGCCTCGAGCATGGTCGCCGAGTGATCCGTTCTTGTATAACGTGGTGGTCCGTCTATATGACAAAGGCGGTGTGATTGACCAGGTTCAGTCGTACTTTGGGATGCGAAAGATTGAGGTAAAGAAGGATAAATCAGGCATTAATCGATTGTTTCTGAATAACAAGCCGTTATTCCAGTTCGGGCCGCTGGATCAAGGTTGGTGGCCCGATGGGCTTTACACCGCACCAACCGACGATGCTTTAAAGTACGACATCGAGGTGCTCAAAAAGCTCGGCTGCAACATGTTGCGCAAGCACGTCAAAATCGAGCCGGCCCGGCTGTACTACTGGTGCGACAAATTAGGGCTGATGGTCTGGCAGGATATGCCCAGCGGCGACAAGTACATCGGCGGTAGGGACCCCGATATCCAGCGCTCGCCCGAATCCGCCCGGCAGTTCGAGGCGGAGCTGACGGCGATGATCAATACCTTTTACAACCATCCGAGCATAATTATGTGGGTTCCATACAACGAGGGCTGGGGTCAATGGGACACGCCGCGGATCGTCGATTTGATTAAGAAGCTCGACCCGACCCGGCTGGTAAATAACACGAGCGGCTGGACCGACCGCGGCGTCGGTGACGTTCACGATATCCACAGCTATCCCGGCCCGGCCGCGCCGCCAACCGAGGAAAACCGTGCCGGGGTGCTCGGTGAGTTTGGCGGGCTCGGCCTGCCCGTCAAAGGACATACATGGCAGGATGAAAAGAACTGGGGCTACATCAGCTACAAAACGCGAGAGGAACTGACCGGTGCGTACGTGGCGCTTATTGACAATCTTCGCTCGATCATCGGCGACGGTCTTTCTGCCGCAGTCTATACGCAAACGACCGACGTGGAGGTCGAAGTCAACGGGCTGATGACATACGACCGGGCAATGATTAAGATGAACGCGAAAAAGGCCGCCGCAGCTAATAAGCGTCTGTATCTGCCGGCGCCGATACTCAAGACCATTGTCCCGACCTCGCAGAAAGAGCCGCAGAGCTGGCGATACACGACGAGCGAGCCGGCTGACGGCTGGCAGCGGCTCGGTTTCAACAATTCGGCCTGGCAGAAAGGTCCGGGCGGTTTCGGCACCAAGGGAACACCCGGCACGATCGTACGCACCGAGTGGAAAACGTCGGACATCTGGGTACGTCGGACGTTCAAGCTGGAAGATACAAAACTCAGCCGACCGCAACTTTCAATCCACCACGATGAGGATGCTGAGGTCTATATCAACGGCAAGCTTGTGGCGAAACTACAAGGCTACACTTCAAGCGACGTTCGAGCGACACTGGATAAAAATGCACAGAGGGCTCTGAAGGTCGGTACGAACTGCATAGCCATCCACTGCCGCCAAACCACCGGCGGCCAGTATATCGACGCCGGCCTCGTGGATGCTATAGAACAATCAGCACGCTGATACTGGAAATATTGGTACAGAATTTGACTCACCATAAACAAAATCTTATATATTGCTGTCTGCTGATTCTGACAGTTTGTCCTGTTTGGGATAGAACTTTCGCCGCTCAGCCGGATGATATCATCCTGAACAACAAGTACTGGTCGGTCAGAATATCGCCGGAGACGTTGGAGACGACGGCCGAACTGCCGGTGGGCGCGAAATTCCCTTTATCCAAAGGCTCAATTAGCACCGGCTCAATCAACAGTTTACTAACGAATGCCGACCGAGCACAATGGGTGCTGGACAAAAAGGGAATTAGTGTAGACATTCAACTTAGTCAGAAAGATCTGTCTGTCCGGTTTACTTCCGGGACGGTCGGCACATTCACCTGGCCCGTTGTACGGAAAACACCAAATACAAAGGCACTGATCTGGCCACGATGGGAAGGCTGTTATATCCCGCTGGATGATTCCCGCTGGGAAGGATACCTCGTGAATCATGGCAAATGGGATACACTGGAAGGGCTCAGCATGCCTTTCTGGGGCCTGGATTGCGGCGACTTTTCGCTGACGTATATCGTGACGAATCCATACAACAACGAGATAACGTTTCAAAGAACAAGTGTCGGTCTTGGTTTTCAATTTAGCCACGAATTCACATCTCTTGCACCCGCGAAAGAATACGGATTCCTGATTCGACTGGGTAATAATAAATCGCCGGTCGAGCCCGCCGGGCAGTTCCGTCAATGGCTGATCGAGCATGGCGAGTTTGTAAGCATGAAGGAAAAGATCACAAAAGCCCCCAATACCGCGCGGCTTTTGGGTGCCGCCCATGTCTATCTCTGGGGCGATGCGCCGTTTTCGCGGCATGACATACCCAGAGCTAAGTGGCGGCCTTTTTGCAAGACGCTCGTCGAACAGGCAAGTTCAGCAGAGACATCGCCCGGCAAAAGAATTAAACAACTCATGACGCCCGAGCGCTGGGACGAAGTGGTCGAGATGGCCGGCGCCCAGTGGCCGTCCCAATATCTAAAGAGCCGGGTATCCAATGAATTGTCCCGTTCGTTGGCAATGAAGAATTTCTACGATGAAGCGTCCTGGCGAAATGTCACTCTGCCTGATGAAGCTGTCAAGTTGCTGGAAAATAGCCGCGATGCGCTTTCGAGAACTGAGTTGTACCAAATGAACTGCCTCGTTCTGCACGCGGCTTTCGGGCAGTTCATGCTGCCGCCCGGACAGTGGGGAGATGGGATCTCAATCAAAATGCTTGAGCGGTTCAATGTAAACGGCTTTGACCGGATGAGGCTGTGCGTCGAGGGCTGGGAAGGCATCGAAAAACGTCCCGCCGTAGCGGAACGGGCGAATCGGATGGGCTATCTGTTCGGCACGTATGATTCGTATCACAGCATTCACGATCCTTCGGCGCGCGGAACGGACGACACGTGGCCCACGGCACAATTTGACCGGGAACTCTACGAGACCGGCCCGATCGTGCGCAGGGACGGCAAAAAACGAGGTGGATTCAAGGGGGCCGGTTTCAAGCTCAGCCCGATTGCCGCCAGGCCCTACGTGGAAAAACGCGTCAGAGAGAATATGACGAATGTCCCCTACAGTTATTATTTTGTCGATTGTGATGCTTACGGCGAGGTTTACGACGATTACTCACCTCTGCACACTGCAAGCCAGGCGGACGATGTACGGGCGCGCATTAACCGGCTCGCCTGGATTGGTGACACTTTCGGGCTCGTCGTCGGCTCGGAGGGCGGCAGCTCGTACGCCGCGGGAGTAATCCACGTGGCAGAAGGAATGTTCGGACCCGTATTCGGATGGGGCGATCCGGATTTGAGAGACAGGGACTCGGAATACTACCTCGGGCAGTACTATCCTCCTGAGGGTCCTAAGGTATTCGTCAAGCAGGTACCCATGAAAGAACGATATCAGTATTTTTACTACGATCCGCGATTTCGCCTGCCGCTATACGAAGTGGTTTTTCATGATTCGGTCGTGACAACTCACCAATGGGCTAACAGCAGCCTCAAATATAACAATATGCTGGATACGGTCGCCCTGACCGAGCTGCTGTACATGGTTCCACCGTTGTATCACATGAACCTGGATGAGTTCGACAGGCACCGGGAGATTATGAAAAGGCATTATGAATTTTTCTCGCCGCTGCATAGAAAAGCCGGTTTCGCACAGATGACGGATTTCAACTGGCTCAGCACCGACCGAATGTTACAACGTACCGTCTTCGACGACCAGACTGAGCTTATAGTAAACTTCTCGCAGGAATCGCGCCGGTATAAGGAACTTGAAATTCCGGCGCGAAGCGTTCTGGCAAAATGGACGGAGGATGGAAAGGTGGAGTACATGACATTCACGCCGGGTCTGAAGAACTGAGCCCGGCCAAATAACGCAGGAGTATATTTATGAACCGACGACAATTTATCAAGCGTATTGCCGGTGGAGTTCTCGCCGCAGCACTCACAAATGGCGCCTGCTCCACGGCTAACTCGGGCAACCGCTCAAACGGCTCGGACAAACCGAATATCATTTTGATTATGGCCGACGATCTCGGATATGGTGACATTAGCTGCTACGGCAGCACGAAAACCGGCACGCCCAATATCGACGCCCTGGCCAGAGGCGGTATGAAATTTACGGATTATCATTCCAACTGCCCGGTGTGCAGCCCGACGCGGGCGGCCCTGCTGACCGGGCGCTACCAGCAGCGTGCCGGCATTGAGGGCGTCGTGACAGCCGCAAAACATCGCCATACCGGGATGGCGCTGGAGGAAGTTACGTTTGCCGAAGTACTCAAAAATCACGGTTATGCAACGGGCATTTTCGGCAAATGGCACGTAGGTTACAGCGCAGAATTCAACCCGGCCAAGCAGGGATTCGACGAGTTCATCGGTTACGTTAGCGGAAATGTGGATTTCCATACACATATCGACCAGTCAGGTTACGAGGACTGGTGGAAGAACCTCGAAAAGGTCCCAGAAAAAGGCTACACTACCGATCTAATAACAAAGCACGGCGTAAACTTCATTGAGCGACATAAAGACCAGCCTTTTTGCCTTTATCTACCGCATGAGGCGCCGCATTATCCGTATCAGGGCAGGAAAGATCCGCCGGAACGCCTGCCGGGCGGCAAAAAGGGTAGAAAGACCAAAGGGGATGAGATCGCCAGGGCTTATAAAGAAATGGTCGAGGTTATGGATGAAGGCATCGGGCGGATTGTCGAGACGGTCAAGCGCCTGGGCCTGGAGCGCAAAACATTTAT
>DQCG01000358.1:1120-6913 GCA_003533825.1 Phycisphaerales bacterium | reverse complement strand
CCAATTTGTGCTTCAATTACCATGTTGGCCTGCTTGCGATGGGATTATTTGAGCTTTATCAGGGCAACCCAGTCTTTGACGGGCTCGCTGGGCGGCTGGCCGATGGCAACTTGGCCGGGACCGCTTATTTTGGTTTTCGTGCCGGCTTGAAGCTCGCTACCTTTGCGCGGATTGTACCATTTTACAGTGAAGGTAGCGGAGCTATCACCCAGGTCAAGTCTCGTCGTGCCGCCGGCGGGCAGGTATACGGCGTAAATTTGGCCGGGCATGGCGAAGCAATAGGCCTTCTCAGCCGAGACCAGGGTGTCGTTCGGAGTCATCTTCCAGAAGGGCAGATGTTTGTGGAAAAACTCGAGCGCATAGCGTGTCTGATCCCACATAACATCCCGCGTCCGCCAGTCTTCGCAGTTGATGTCCATGTGGCCGAAACGGTGGCCGAAGTACCATTCGACTCCCGAACCGCCGGCCATCAGGTTGCCCCAAAGCGCCAGTTTTCGCGGCCCATCGTGGTCCGGGTCGTCGGCATCGGGCACAACGCCGTGGCTTGCGGGCGCCTGCTCGTCGCCGAAGATGGCCCACTTGCGACCCGCCTCGGCCGAGAGCCGCCGGAGAGCGATGGCGTCGCCGTGATAGCGATCCAGCCCGCTCTGGATCGACGAAGCCTCGAAGCCCGAATCACCCAGAATTCCCTTGTAGAACCCGGGCGCCTTATTATTGTGCGTATGCACCGTGATCGGGTGGTTGTAGGGATCCAAAGCTCGAATGTACGCGGCGATCTGTTTGCGGTCCTTGTCGGGCGTGTTGTTTTCCTCGCCGAGGTTCCGCATCACGGCCAGGTGGTGGCTGAACCGCGCGACCAGTTCGCGATAGTACAGCTTGCGTATCGGATTCAAGCCGGCGGATCCGCCGAGATTGCGGTCGTTCTCGGTCTCCTGCGTCACGAAGTGCAGCATGATTCCCAGGCGGTCCATGTGGTCGAAGACGATTTCCCACTGGTCGAGCTTGCTGCAGTCGAAGCGGTCGCGGACTTTCGAGGTCGTCCACATCCACGTGTCGCGCCCGTCGCCCCCGTCCAGGTTGTAGGTCAGAAAATAGACGCTGTTCATGTCCTCCGAGGCCAGGTAATTCAGCGCCCCGATGATACCCTTGCCCTTGCCGCCTTTCCATGTCGGATCGCCCGGCTTCCAGTCACGGAGATGCGGGGCGTACTTATGAATAAAGGTTCCCACCTCTTTGTAGCTGCCCGAGTCGGCGCTGGCGTCATAAGTACCGTCGAAGTCGGCGTAGGCCAAAAAGTTCTCGGGGCTGTCTGCGCCGCCCTTGAGGTAATAGTCGTCTGTTTCGGCAAATTGAAGGTAGTGCTCGCCGACGTACTTGAGCATTCCTTTGGCCCGGTGATCGCGTCCGGTTTTGTCAGTTGGTCCAATCTTGAATCTTCCGTAGACGCCATCGAAAGGCGTCGCCACCCCGGCTGACGGATCGGAACTCAATGCAATGTCGCGCCCGGAGCGAAGAGAGCCTCGGAACGACCACATGCCTTCCTCATCCGGCACAAAGTGCACCCGCCATTTGTTGCCCGCCTTAGCGCTGGTTTGGGCGGCGTTACCGTCAGCCGCAAAGTAGCCGGGCACGACGTACCGCTTGTTCCCTTTTGTGAAGGTGACATTCAGACGATAATCAAGAAAGGGATTTGGCTCGGCGTCCTCACCGGTTTGCGGACCATCGAAGGTCAGTATGACTTGGTGCCACTTTTTGAGGTTCCCGGATAAAACGGCCCTTTTCTCTGCACCGATCACCACACATTCTGCGACCAGCACCAGGCAAATCACAAACCATATAATTGATCTATTAAATTTCATCTTTCAACTCCTGATAAATGAGTGGTTATGTTACGGTATGTTATACGACGGATATGAAGATTTGCAACATATTTCTGAAGCGCAGATTTCGCCGATTGCTCGATTTGCGCATAAAAAAGGCCGGGACAAAAACCCCGGCCTGTCGGAAGATACTTTCGTTAGAGCGTGCGCATATCAACGTAGTCCGGCGGGATATTCGGCTTTAAGAAATACGGGTCAAGCTCCACGTCCCACTGGAACTGGTCCAATACTCCCTTGATGTGTATCTTCTCATCACCTCCACCTGTAATTTCAGCTTCCAGCATGACAGGATATCCGGTTTCCACACTTACCCATATTTGTGCCAGAACACTGTCGACTTGGAAATTAGAAACGCCGAAGGTCGGGTCAGTTGTTTCGAGTCCTTCACACAGCACGCCGTCGATGGTTTTCCGGCCCAGCTTCCTGTGGTTTCTGGACAGGAACTCTGTAATCCATCTCTTGGGATTCGCCCATGCACCATGCTGCTCACGTAAGGTTTCTTCGCTCATAGCTTTCTGCATGTACTTTCCAGCATCATGTGCAATCCACGTGAAGGTCTGTGTATCAAAATCGCAGAAAGAAGTCCTGATTATCTCCTCTCCTTTATACGAGTCATCCCGCGATTTCGTATCAGACAAATAGACGATTGAATAATCAGAATCTGCTGGTCCACCTGAATGAGTTGCTCTATTTCGGTAGATGACGCCCCGGCTGGCTTCGACTTTCCTGGCGACATCGGCCCAGACCACGCCGGAAGTGCTTTCGGTGCCGATGAATTCAAATAATCCCAGAACGACCAGGGCGATAATTACCGCCGCGACGGCCAATTTTGTAATTGGACTTTTCATTATATTACTCCTTAGATTGAGCCGGTTTGAAGCCGGCGATGTTGTTCTCGATTTATCCTGAGCACGCTGGATCTTCTCAAAGATGGCCTCATGCTTATCGCGATTGGTGCTCAGCGTCGATTTCTGAAAATATCTTTTTATGTCTTCTGCGGATTTCATTTTTTTACCTCACTATTGAGCAATGAGCGCAGTTTCTCAATGCCGTATCGATATCTTGCATTCACAGTACTAACCGAAGTCTCTTGCACGCCGGCGATTTGGCGGAAGGTCATTTTGGCTTCCATGCGGAGTGTGATGACTTCCCGCTGCTCGTAAGGCAAACATGCCATCGCACAACTCAGACGTTCCAGACGTTCACTCAAAACCGCCCATTGATCGGGTCGTCTCGCCATTGACGGGATGTGCTCTGCATTTTCGAGATTCTGTCCTTGTCGGCGCCGATTATTCCGGCGTTGGTTTCGAACGCCGTTCAGCGTGCTCGTTATCAAATAGCTTTTCAAGCTGCCGGACATACCGAATCGGTTGGCCGATTGGGCGAAGTGAGTAAACACTTCCTGAACAATATCTTCCGCTGCATCCAGGTTGCCCGTCAGCACAATGGCCAGCTTGAGCAGTTGGCCGTGATACTTGTCATAGATCCGACGCAGGGCTTCGCGGCCGCCCCGCTTGAATTTCCAGATAAGCAGCTTATCTTCCATTACTCTATTACACACCAAAAGGGGCAGTTTTATATATGGTTTTTTAATTTTTTTAGATACTGCTGGTGATATGGAAGAAATCGTTGATTAAGACGATGCGGAGGATGTTGACGGTCCGGCGTGCATGGACAAGGTTTCGAGTGCGGGCAATCTGCATAGCGAGGGCTACAAAAAAGCCGCCGAGAGTGAGAAAAAAACAACCAGCAAAGACACCACCAAAAAGAAAACCGAAACCAAAACCAAAGATTCAAAACCAACCGAAAAAGCCAAATCCACAACTAAAGACAAGAAAAAATCAGCATAAACATCTTTCCGCACAGCTCTTTTATTATCGCACATCATATCTCATGAATCCTGCAAACGCCGCGGCAAAAAAAACGACATTAAACAAAACGAGTATTCCCCAGTAAGGTAGCACTTTGCCCAATTTGCCTTTCAATCCCTCCTCTTTGAACACAAAACGCGGCCGGTCGCTTACATCTAAGAAAGAATCTTCCTCAAGTGCCGGATTCTTTTCTCTCGCATTATCTATTTTCTTGTCCGAATACGATCGTGCCTGCCGTTCATATTCGTATTTAGTCTGTTCGAAGTACTCCAAGCTTCGCAGGCCTGTACCTGTCAGATCTCTGGCAACATAGACGAAGTTTGCAAAAGGTGAGATGCAAGCCATGTTTTTAGCGAGCTTCGTTTGCAAAACAGCTTTTCTATGCAGGTCATCCTCAACCGGATTAGCCCTTCGGATACGCATAAGTTCATCCTGTGCCTTATGTACCTCCTCACGGAATGCGTCCATCATGGCCTTGAATTCAGGATCGGCTTCTGCTCGCTGCCGGGCGGCTTTTTCATGCTTATGTTCAGCATCTTTACCAAGACAAAACCAGCTACCAATGCCTCCAAATTCCATTGATTCAAATTCAGAGAATAATCCGCCATATTTGAATTTGAATTCTTTTACACTTTCTTTCATATATTCCCGTGCTGCTTCAATAGAATGACGTTCGATTTCATGCTCCCGCCTTTCGGTTTCTTTAATCGAAGGGATACGACGAAACTGTGCGGAGATATAAGGGCATACGTTGGGAATGACCAGGATCAGAAGTACCCAGAGGAAAAGACAGTTCAGAATCGAGACGGCCGAGTATCGGGAGAAGGTAGAAACCATAAGCCCTAAAAGATAGAACAATGTGATGAACGTAATCGAAGCTGCGGTTAACAAGGCAAGCTCCGCCCATGCCGAACTATCCCATTGGATAGCCGGATTTACCGAAACATAAAGTACGCCGACCAGAAGCGCCAGGATAAATGGTATTAGCAGGCTGGCGGAGCCTCCGATAAATTTACCAAAAAGAACCTTTGTTCTGGATATGGAATTGGATATCACTAATCTCAATGTGCCGCTTTGCCGTTCCCCGGCAATAGAATCGTAAGAAAACAACATCGCCAGCAAGCTCATAATAATCGTCACAATAAATAAGAAGTCAAGAGGGGGAAAAAGTATTGGCAGCGGATTATAATCAAAAAATCCCAAAGCTTCGTTGCCTGGAATGCCAACTATTAGCAGACGAAATCGTTCAGGCGGTTTCTGTGGACGAAGCAACTGGATGAGTTGATATTGTTTAGCGACAGCATAATTGTCCAGGGTTTCATCCTGTATGTTAATCCTGGCGTTGTAATCCATCATCTCCTGCCGGTAATCATGGGCCAGAATCATAATGCAGGCTATGGTGACAAGGAGGCACAAAACAAGACCAATCATGAACCTTAAATTGAGGATATTATTCAAAAACTCCTTTGCAATAATTGTTCTTAACATAGTTTTTCCTTTGATTAAGATTATCGTACATCATACTTCAGGAAGGCCACATACGCCCCTGAGAAGAACAGTACGTTGAGCAAAATGAGAATTAGACTATTACTCAGACCTCCCTGGCTTAAAATGTCTTTGACCGAACTTCGCTGATAGTGGAAATCCGGTGGTTCGCTCTCTTCGTCCACACTCTCATCTATATAATACAGTTGAACACAGAAGTCCTTGTAGTCTTGAACCGCCTTTTTCAATTTTCGTTCTTCTGCCACACCGGTTCCCATAATGTCGGTTGCCAGTAAGGTAAACGCAGGGGCCGGGGAAAGTCCGGTGATACTCTGAGATACTTTTACCAGACGATTGATGCGATTGCGATAATCCTCGTCTAATTGATCGCCTTCTTTTATAGTGCGGAGCTGAAGTTCCTTCAGACGCTTTTTATAATCGGGTCGAGTTTTTGGGATCTGTTTCATCTCAAAACGCATCCTATTGACAATTTGTTTACGCTTCAGATCGAGCTGCTGAGTCGTCGGAATCTGGACAAATTGACGGGCCAGAATATT
>DQCG01000358.1:0-1072 GCA_003533825.1 Phycisphaerales bacterium | reverse complement strand
CACGAAATTAACAGTCCTAAGGAGAAGAAAACAGCTAAATAGATGACGCTGCTCAAGATGAACAGCCCCAGCTTTGTCCAATCCTGAGCGTCCATATCTACCATAGCCGATAAGGTCACGAAAATTGTACCTAAAAGCACGGCTATGAAGAAAGGCAGGATAAAGCTGGTGAATCCGCCGATCCATTTGCCGGTAATCAGAATCGGCCTTTTGAGCCTATAGCTCAGCGATTGTCGCAGTGTCCCTGTCTCTTTTTCACCGCAAATCATGTCGAAGGCAAACAGCATAGCGCAAAGAGACAATATGACCTTGATTACATACAGCAGATCCGGAGCTGTGAAAAGCTTAAAAAGATCGTTCAGCGACTTCTGTTGTTCGCTGCTGATCTCGACTCCAACTCCCTTTAATTGCCAGGAGCGGCATAGATTTTCGTCCAGGCCCTTTGCGAAAATGCCCAATGGTGTCGGCGGAATAATTTCAGAATGCTCACCGGATTCTTTCCGCAAGATATCATGATTATCCATGGCCAGGAGGTAGTCGCCGTACATAACGAGTATGCTGACGAGAATCAATATTGTAGAAAGAATAGTTATGATCGAAAACTTGTAGCTGAGAAGGTTGCTAAGTATCTCTTTTTTGATTATTGACTTCAGCATGGTCTTCCTTTCTTGCTGCACGTCATATCCTGGAAATGATACGCATGCGGCCGGCCGTACTTAGCAGTGGTTCGATTGCTTCAGTTACGTTATTCTGAACAGACAGCAAAGTATTTTTTAATGGTTAAGAAATACGGTGCGTTCCCCTGTTTCCAATGGAAACAGAATACTATACTTCCCAGCCCTTTCGGTACGTCCGGCCGACATACTGGTTTATCTGGGGATAGTTTGTGCACTCCATCTTCTCCACGTTCCACTCAAGCTTCTTGCCCACGCCGGTGAATGCCGCCAGATGGCCTGTGAAGATCCACTCGGTGAGCCGACCGGACGTGGTGGTGAAGTCATTCGTGAGGGAACGCCCCTTTTCGATAGCATCAAATATCTCATCGATCGCGCCGCCGGTGCGCGGCAACGTT
>DQCG01000124.1:451-8886 GCA_003533825.1 Phycisphaerales bacterium | reverse complement strand
AGAGGGTATCGGGCAACTGCATCAATAAGGTATTCCTGGAATCGAATCCGAACTCGATATTCATTGTCTTGCGTACGCCGTGTAACATTAGGCCGGCAGACATAAGCAGAACGACACAGATCATTATCTGCCCGGCAATCAGTATGTTGCGCATGCTAAAGCGTTTGATGTCGCCACTTAAAATTCCCTGCTTCTCCTTGAGTGTCTGAGAAATGGCCACGCGTGTTCCCTGTAAGGCAGGAATCAATCCGAACATTAAAGTCGTGAGCAGCGACAGAAAAACTGTGAAAATAATAACACGTATATCCAGGCCAATATCGTACGGCAGATCGAGGTTTGCCGGCCGGATGGACATTAATATTTTCGTCGCACTGTCCGCCAGCCAAAGACCGATACATCCTCCCACCAGAGCCAGCAGCAGGCTCTCGCACAACAGTTGCCGTATCAAATCAACACGTCCGGCGCCCAGCGCCAGACGCGTCGCTATTTCCCTGCGCCGGGCAATAGCGCGAGCCAAAAGGAGATTGGCCATGTTGGCACAGGCGATGAGCAGCACCATCCCTGTGACCAACAGGAATATCACAGATGCAATCCAGGCGCCGCCCCGTTCTTTTTGTGACAGACTTCCATATCCGGAAGGTGTCAGAACAATCCTTCCCCGGCCACGTTTTCCATTGAAATGTGGGAAGTTCTTGTCCAGTTCAGGCAGCAGGGCGGTCAGTTGTGCTTCAGCGTTTCGCGGCGAGATTTCTTCGCGAAGACGTCCAATCACCTCATAGCTTGTAGCGTCGGTGAGGGCGGCACCGGAGACCTGCGGAAACATCATCAAAGGCAGCCACAGGTCCGGCGGTTGTGACGGCCGCAGACCCTCAAAGCCGGATTCAGCTACTCCCACTATGGTATAGTTCTTCCCATTGACAATAACATCTGTGCCCAAAATATCGGGATTGCCGCTGAATTCCGTACGCCAGAAGGCGTAACTGAGAACCGCCACAGGATACGTATTGGGTACTGACTTCTCCTCGGAACTAAAGAGCCGCCCGAGACAGGTCCTGATACCGAGTACATCAAAATAATCCCGTGAGACCCATTCTGTCATAACCTTATGCGTTTGGGTGCGTTGCCACGATAACTGCATTTTTGTAAAGGTCAAAACACCCTCGAACACATTAGCGTTTTTCTGGAAGAACTCTAAATCCGAATACGAGAAGTTGTCATCGTATACTTGTTCCCGGGTATGTATAGACAGAGAAAATAAACTATCGGGCTGTTTAACCGGCAAAGGCCGGAACAAAACCGCATTGATAACACTGAAGGCTGTGGTGTTGATACCGATTCCCAATGCCAGGACCAGTACCGCTACAACCGCAAAACCGGGGTTCTTTAGCAGCGTTCTAAAAGCATATTTGATGTCTTGCCAGATTGTCGTCATTTCATAACTCCACTTTTATTCAGTCTTTTGATTTTATCATTCATATCTCAGTGCCACCATCGGATCGATTCGCGCTGCCCGGCGGGCGGGGAAGTAGCCGGCCAACAGCGAGACGCCTCCGAGCAGGGCTATGGTCACAACGATGCTGACCGGATCGACCGGACTGATGCCGTATAGCAGACTGGCGACGACCTTGGCCACACCCAATCCCATCCCTAATCCGACTATCAATCCCACAACTGTCATGACCAGTCCCTCCCGCAGGATCATGGCCATAATGCTCCTGCGCGTGGCCCCCATGGCCATGCGGATACCGATCTCCGACGTGCGCGACGTGACCATATAGCCCTTGATGGCGTAGATGCCCAGCGCCGCCAGAAACAAAGCCACCACCCCGGCCGCCAGTGCCAGGCGAGCGTGGAATCTCGCGTTCCATATTCTAATATCGTCATCGCGTATCTGGGCCAGAGTCGTTACCGACAGAACCGGGATACGCGGATCGACTCGGTGGATCTCCCGGACCATCTCCGACCGTAGAGTCTCGACCGTTTCGCGATCTCTGACGTGCAGGTAGAAGTAGGAGCACAACTCATCGGGTCCGGCCGGTACGTACATCTGGGGACTCGCCTGCCGGTCCTGTATGCCCGGCAGGCCGGCGACGATCCCGACCACCCGGTAGACGTCGGGAATCCATTCACCCAATCGAGGCCTGCCCCATTGGACCAGACAACCGAGGGCATTGCCGTCAGGACGAAGCTTGTGCGCCAGGGTTTCATCGATGATCGCGACCTTCTCCGCATCGGGGACATTGTCTCGCCGATCGAAGAGGCGCCCCTGCAACAGCGGGGCCTCCAGCGCCGGCAAGTAGTCCCGGCCGATGCCGAGCATGTTGGCATGCCGTGCGCGAGGCCCCCCGGACTGGCCTTCTTCTGTCCCCGGCTGGTATTCGCGTATCGTTCGGTACCCGCCACCGCCGTAGAACAGGCTGGGTGCGGTCCCCAGGGCCTCGACTCCCGGCTGGGACGCCAGATGATCGGCCAGGGTCTCGCATGCCTGGATGCTCCGGATTTTGTCATAGCCGGCCGATTCCGGATCGACCCGAACGACCAGCGTGTCGGCCAGGTGGAACCGCGGGTCCGGCCGCGCTGTCTCCAGGGCAGTGCGCGACAACAGGGCAGCGACGAGGACCAGGACTACGGCCAGCGTGACCTGGCCTGCTACCGAGAGACCGCCTCGCTTGCCGTGGACGGACCCCAGCACACGACCGGCGGATCCCTTCATCTCACCGGCAATGTCACGCTTAGACAGCCTCAGAGCAGGTCTTAGACCGAACAGCAACGTAGCGATCAGGCAGAAACCCAGTGTGCCCATCAGGATGCGAATGTCCAGACCAACTCGGATAGCTCTCGTCACTTCAAAATTGGCGCCGGCGAACCATACATTGAGAATCCGCATCCCACAGACAGCCAGCAGAACACCGAGAACTCCTCCCAGCAGCGCCAACAGCGCAGACTCGACGAGCAACTGCCGAATGATCCGTAGGCGACCTCCGCCGACGGCCAATCGGATGGCGATCTCGCGGTGGCGCGAGGCTCCCTGCACCATCAGCATGCTCGCTAGGTTCAAGCAGACGATCAGCAGGGTGACCACGGACCCGGCGATCAGGATCAGACTGTATTTGGTGAAATACGGAAGCCAGATCGAATCAAGGTAGACCCGGTCCGGCGGGCGAAGAGAAAAGGAAGCAATAGCCGGCCACTCTTTCGGATCCTCTGCTCGAAAGCGCGGGATCAAGGCCTGCAACTGCGTCTGAGCAACCGACATGCTCACGCCCGCCTTGAGTCGTCCGATGGTACCAAGCCCGAAAGGATAGCCCCAACCGGCCCCGGCGTTGGCGGGCCGAGTCTTTCCCCGAGTCCAACTATCCATCGTTGCGAAGTTGCCCAGCGGCACCCAGAGGTCGGGCCCCAGGAGCGAGGTGCCGGTGAACCCCTTCGGCGCCACACCGACGACCTGACAAACAGCGCCGTTGACGTTCACAAACTCGCCGACGAGCTTCGGACTGCCACCCAGTCGCTGCCAGAGGGTATAGCTCAGAACCACGACCGAAGCGCTGCCTTGCTGTTCTTCGGCGGGCAGGAAGCCCCGCCCCAGGACCGGCGCGACTCCCAAAAAAGAGAAGTAGTTCGACGAAACGTACCTTGCCTTGACGTGCCAGGCCGTCTGCTCACGAACCAAAGTGGCATCTCCTTGGATGTCGTCACGAGTCTGAGCCGTGACATCGCTGAAGGCTGAAACGTTGTCCCGGATGGTGACGTACTCTGGATATTTAACATACGCGTGGCGGACATCGCAGTACGCCAACTGCTCGTAGTTCTTCACATGTCTGGGCTGAAGAAACAGCAGCCAATCGGCGATGCTGAACATCATCGTGTTGGCCCCGATACCGATCGCCAGCGTCACCAGCGCGATAGCCGTAAAGCCGGGATTCTTTACCAGCATCCGCAGGCTGTATCGAATGTCTTGCCATATTGTCGTCATTTGTCAAGTCCTGTCTTCTGTGTTATTAATACAATTTTCTCACTCATATCTCAGTGCCACCATCGGGTCGATCTTTGCCGCACGACGTGCCGGGATATATCCCGCGAGTAACACAGAAAGATTGAGTAGGATGAGGGCGACGGCTATGCTGACGGGATCGATTGGTTTGACGCCGCAAAGCACCTGCTTGAAAAACGAGTCGCCAAAAACATACAATATGGTCAGAACGAAGACAACGCCTATTGCCAAACCGATCAGGACGAGACCCCATCCCTTACGCAGAACCAATGTTACGATGTTAATACTCGTAGCGCCCAAAGCCCTGCGGATGCCGAATTCCGGGATACGGTTAGCCACGATGGAACCCTTGACTCCGTAGATTCCCAGGGACGCCAGAAACAGGGCCACGATACCGAAGAAGAGAAATAGCCCTGCAAGTATACGTGTTCCCCACACTTGGGGTCCGTCTCGGTGACGATCTGACAGCGTGCTTACGGAGGTCGTGGCGATGTGTGGATTCACGGCGTTGATTTCCTGGCGGAATCGCTTGAGCAGGGCCTTTTCGTTTCCTGCCACAGCATCCGCCACTCGAACAACGAGGCAGGCACCCTTCGGATCACTCAGAGGGTAATACGCGTGGGATTCGACCTGGCTTGAAAGAACAAAATGGCGCACAGACGGTACTATCCCCACAATCTCATTGACGCCCCCGGGTCCCCTAAGCAAACACCCCAGCACATTGCCATCAGGCAGCAGTTTAAGAGCCAGATGTTCATCTACAATGACGACCTTGTATCCTTCAATGATTTCGTTGAGTGTAAAATAACGTCCCTGCAACAGCCGTAGTCCTACAGCTTGGAGGTAATCCCCGGCAATCCACTGTCGTAAGCATGGGATTCCGTCGGCCGGATTGAATCGCTTTGTTAGGGTGTCTGCATCCGTCAGGGCTACATTGCTTTTGTTAAAGGTCCCTGAGAAAGGCATGGCCGTGGATAGACCGGCGGATCGAACCTCAGGAACCGAATACATATGGTCAACGAGTTGCCGGCACAACTGTCGGCGCTTGACCTGCGCATTTCCTTCGATACGAAAATCGATATCCACAATCAGTTTGCCCTCAGGGCTGTAACCAGGAGTCGCAAATATCGCTCTGAATGCACTGTGGGTGAACAGAACTGCCGGTATTATCAGCGCTGCAGATAGGGCGATTTGTCCGGCTGTGGACAAGCTGGGCAGCATGATTCGACCGGTTTTGGCGGAGGCTCGTGACAGTCCACCATGCGCCTTCTTGAGATTGGACATTATATTGTGTTTCGACAAGCATATGGCGGGCCAGAGACCGGATAGAAGGGTTGCGGCCAGACAAAAACCCGCGGCACCCAGAAGCACGTTGGCATCAAGTGCGAATTGTATGCCCTGAAATGCCGTGGGGCGTTCCACCAGGCCATTCAGCAACGTCATGCCCCAAAAGGTCAGTACGAGTCCCAAGGCACCTCCCAGCAAAGCCAACAACAGGGCCTCAACTAGTAGTTGCTGGATAATGCGTATGCGGCTGCCTCCCAGAGCTGAACGAACGGCGATCTCACGATGCCGATACTCCCCCTGGACAATGTACATATTGGCCAAATTCAGGCAGGTAACACAGAGCAGAGCAAAGCCAGTTCCAAGGACAATTGCGTTGATATAGGGTAGTACAAGGTCCATCTCTGGACGATATATGTTGAATTTGGGTACCGGCTGCAACGACCAGTGTTTGTATTCCTCTCTTATACTACTGTCTGGAATCAATTCGAGCAAAGGTGCCTCCATCGACTTGAAGCGGGCTTGTGTGGCTGATAAGGACAACTCGGGCTTGAGTCGTCCGATGGGGTGTAGAAAGCGCGGGTATCTCAGATAACTGCGCATTCTGGGATTTTCGGCGATTTTTTGCTGATCTTCCTCTGAGAGCATATTAGTGTAAGCCCCCAGTGGCAACCAGATGTCTGGTCCATTTAAGAGAGTGGGCCCGGTAAATCCTTTGGGTGTGATGCCCACGATACGACAGGGAAAGCCATTGACAAAGACGAGCTTGCCAACGGCATTGGGATCGGCACCCAAGCGCAGCCACGTACCGTGGCTCAGCACGCCAACCGTTTCCGTACCGCGTGTCTCCTCGACGGGAAGGAAATATCGCCCTCGGGCGGGTGCCACGCCCAGCACCGAAAAATAGTTACTCGAAACAAACGTCTTGCTTCCGGGCCTGGTCATATTCCCCAGCCTGAGAGTACAATTACTGTACCGTGTAAATGCCATGACATCAGTGAAAATCGAATCTTCTTCACGAATCCTTTCAAAAACGGCAGTAGTAAAATACCAGCGAAGGTGATCTCTTCCGGTTGTACATCTTACCAGTTGCTCCGGCTCCTTAATCTTCATGGGGCGAAGTGTCAACGCATTCACCACACTGAAAATGATCGTATTGAAGCCAATTCCCAGGGCCAGCGTGATCATGGCAATGGCTGTAAAACCCGGACGCTTGACCAGCATCCGAACACCATATCGTATGTCATGCCATATTGTCTTCATTCGTTTTTCCTTCCGTATTATGTTTCCTGTATTAGGTATCCTACCTTAATTATTCGTATCTCAAAGCCACCATCGGATCGACCTTGGCGGCTCGACGGGCGGGAATCCAGGCCGCCAGGGTCGCGACGGCGACCATAATCCCGACGGTCCCGATAATCGTGATAGGATCATGAGGTTCGATGCCGTAGAATAAAGACCGGGCCACACCAACCAGAGCCAGTGCGACAGGCAAGCCGATGGCTACGCCTATGGCCGCAAGCGTTAGGGCCTCTCGGAGGATCGGCCGGGCTACGTCCCAGGGACGGGCGCCCAAAGCCTTGCGAATGCCCATTTCACCGGTTCGTCGTGCGACATTGTAGGCCATGATCCCATACAGGCCGATGCAGGACAGCGCCAGGGCTAGTAGGGCAATACTGCCAAAAAGCGATGTCATGAGGCGTTCCAGATGAAGAGACTCCCTGATAGCGAGTTTCTGTGTCGTTATCCCCTCCAGCGGCAGGTTCCGGTCGATATCGGCCACGGCCTTGCGCACGGCAGGCACCAGAGACAAAGGCCTAAGCACACTGCGTATCATGCAGATCATACTGGACGGCTTGAATTGACTATGAGGTCTATAAATAGTCGCTGAAAGGCTTTGGCGCAAGCCGCAATATTTGTGGTCACTGCACAAACCCACAATTCTATGTTGTTCACCATCAATGATAATGAACTGGCCCAAGGGATTCTTATCCGGGAAACACAAACGTCCGAATCCCTCATTGACGATGATGACACCCTGGGAGCCTTCTGTATCCGTTACGCGGAAGTCGCGCCCATTCAGCAGGTTGATCCCCATGGTCGCAAAGTATCCCTCACTCACGCTCAGTCCAAGTAACTCGCGCGGCCTTTCATCGGGACGGCTGGGGATCCTTATGGTAGATATCCATCCTCCTGACCCACCCGTCAATGTCGCATTTGAGAGGGCGACTGACCGGACGCCGGGGATTCCCGCAATCTTCTGACGTACGGAATCAAAGAAGAGTTGCTTATCTCTCGGGGGGAATAGGGACTCGCCGGGATGAATTGGAACCAACAAGAGATTCTCCGTGTCAAATCCCGGATCTATTCGATAGAGATTGATCAGAGTTCGACACAAGAGCCCGCTGGCCACGACAAAAAGGACGGACATAGCCACCTGCGCACTGACCAACACCTTCGGCAGCCGGAGCCGGGGCGCGCCGCGGCTCCCGCTTTCTTTGAGCCCTGCCAACGGATCGGTGTTTCCGGCACGTAATGCAGGAAAAAGACCGGACAATAACGTAGTGACCACGCCAGCGACCAGTGCAAACATCAAAACATTCGCATCAATCCGTAGGATATTCGTATCAATCCGTAGGTTGAAGTGTGGATTGCTTGACGGACCGAAGATACCACCGCTCACTGCCGCTCTTATCCATATGGACAGCACCAATCCGAGACAAACCCCTCCCAGTGACAGGATCATGCACTCCGTGAGTGACTGACGTATGAGACGCCACCGCCCGGCGCCCATTGCCGCCCGCACGGCCATCTCATGTTGACGGGCCGCCCCCCGAGCCAGAAGCAGGCCCGCCAGATTCATGCAGGCGATCAGCAGGACCAGACTCACCACGATCAGAACGAACCAGCAGAGGTCTGCCGGTATTCTATGGTGACTCTGCACCCCTCGATGACCTTTCTCCAACAAGATCCCGGGCCGGTCAATCTCCGCTCCAGAACGATTAACAACATGACTGAACAGAAGCTCCAATGATGCCTGCACCTGAGCCTCATCGGCCCCGGGAGCCAGCCGCCCCATCATCTGAACCCACCATGCGTTATCTAAATCCAACCACCTCTCATCGGGCAGAAGTTGCCGCTGAGCCGTCAGGGGCACATA
>DQCG01000124.1:0-285 GCA_003533825.1 Phycisphaerales bacterium | reverse complement strand
CAGGGCGGTCATCCTCGGGTGTAATCGGTCTGCCAATCAGAACCGATGCACCGTAGCCCTTGAAAAAGTTACCTGACACCATCCCCGCTTTTGCCGAAGTCGGAACACCGCCGGCATTGATCTTCACGCCATGCTCACCGTTGGAAAAGGCAAAAATATCGGAGAAACCCTGTGTCTGCCTGGCGAAATCCAGATATGCGAAATGCGGGAAAGATCCGTTGGTGTGCTTACCAGGCTTAGTGAGCCAGTATGCCGCTCCAAGTTCGCGCATCTTATCCGGATTAT
>DQCG01000431.1 GCA_003533825.1 Phycisphaerales bacterium | reverse complement strand
ACGCAGTCCATGATCTGAGATATCAGAAGGAACCCTATAGGCTCCTAACATCTCTGTCAATTCAAGACAATAGGTCGGTTCCAACGCATTATACCGGGCCATCGTTACCGGTCTATCCATATATCCAATTTGAGCTGCAAAATAGTGTATTTTGTTCGTATTTATAGCCGAAATTCACAATCAAACCGTAGATAGTTAGTCTAGGCTTTGATTAGAACAGGACAAAACTTCTAAAATCGTTACCCTGCGTTTAGTGCAACAAGGTTTTCGAGACGGTAAAACGTCTCGAAAAGCCTTTATTCATTCAATGAATGTTGTCAATTAGTGCGTGACATTCATTATGCGTAGTTAGATTGCACGATGTCCATTATAATCGGCATTCAGGAAGCTTACATAAATCGTTGAAATTAAACAAGTTCAAGTTTACGAGCGAATAGGGATTATATGACCGACAGTTTTTTAACCATCGCAGCCCGTCTGTAGATAGTTTCCATCGAGACGTTGAAGAATTCCTCACATTCCTTGTTAAGAAAACCCGGTATACCACAGGCCCGTCGGTACTGGTTGGTCAATGCATAAATGATTCCGCCTGCCCAACCACCTGGTCTGCCAAGCATGGGAACTTTTTGGGCCATGAGTCTCTTCAGGATACGATCAGCTTCAATTTTCAAGCGGGCATCTGGGTACTTTGTGAAGAAAGCGGCTAATAGTTGTTGACAGGTCAGATTCCTAATTTCATTCACAGCAATCATGATTTTTACTCCTCAGGATCTGGAGGTAACATCCATTATGAATTATAGTATAATCCTACTTTTGTCATTTTTTTCAAGCGCCACTCGTCTCCAAACGAGACAGGGTGTTCTGAAATATATTCAAATCAGAATCCGCGAGATTGTCTTAACAGACATTATTCACCGACTTACACGTTTGTCAAACCGATTCCCGCAAGTTGGTCATCGCATCTGCTCAGGTCGCCCGAAAGCAGGCAAGTCCCGCCGATTTACTACCCATGGATGGGCCAGGCATTGTTTCGCATTCTTCTGAAAGTGCAGGCCGTAATACTGGTGCCATATGCAAAAATGAGTGCACGAAGGCAAATGTTGTACCACACCATGAATAAATGTTTCGTAGTCATAGTCTTTGCGTGGATTCTCGTCCCAATTAGATAGCTTGTCAGGGCCAAATTCTGTTAGTCCGAATGGTTTCCCCAATGCGATAAGGGTATTGTACCCATGATCTCGAATTTCGGCGGGTGTTCTCTTGTAACTGTCGAGGCCCACTATATCGACATAAGTATCGCCCGGATAGAAATCCAGAAGATGCCCTGCTGACGCCCCTGGAGAATATACCCATAGCAAATTGTCGAGTTTCTTTCTGTAGGTCATGAAGTCAAACATGTGGCGCCAGAGATTGATGAATTCGGCCGGTGAGTTCGAGGAGCCCCACCAGAACCAGTTTCTGTTCATCTCATGAAATGGGCGAAATAAGACGACCACCCCCTCATCCTCGAGTTCCTGCAAGCCCTGAGCAATAAGATTGAGCTGGCGCATCCACACATCGTATCCGGTGCGCCCCGGCGTCAAGATATCTGCCAAGTTAATCGTATCGCCATGTTTGCGCATCCAGGAACTGTTTCCGGTTTGCGGGTTGAGCGCGTGAAGGCAGAGCGTCACCAGTCCGCCCTTCTTCCAATAATCTATGAAGATGGGATTCGTCACCCTCCAATCCGCATCCAATTTCCACTCGGGATCGTCAAAAAATGTGTTGTTGCTTCGACCGACTCCTTTGCCATAGTAATCACCGCCGATCATTCCCACCCAGTGTCCGGTCATGCGGTGCACTTGCGTCACTTCATCGAGATTCGCATGCGTGCCGTGGTCGAGAAACTGCCCGGAGACTATCCGCTTGTCAGAGCGGCTTGGCAGAGAATAGAAATACTCAAGCACCGCTCGCGCGGCAGCAGAGGCATTCGGATTTGCAGGCGAGGCGGTGTCCTTGGCCTTTTTCACCAGCACCGCCCATTGTCCGGGGCCAGGAGTTGTCAGAGTATGATGACCGCCTCCGCTCATCGTTGACTCCGCCTGCCAGGCACTATGCTCAATGTCGAGCCACCGTTTCGTAAACGATGGCCCGGCTTTTCCCAGATCAATCTGCACGGAACGATCCGCCTGTCCGGTGAAGTAGACCGCGAACTGCTTACCGGCTTCGACTATCAAGTATGCCTCGTTTTCAGCGCGTGCGGTGAGCACACTGTTGTCGGGTTCCATTCTAAAGATGTTCATTGCTTCTGTCAGCATACTCATGCTCTTGATATCCGCCTGCGCCCGAGATTCCAGGCCGATCCCCCAGTTCCCTTTGTTCCGATGATGCCGGGCGCTGGCGGCGCCTCCGAAAATCGTCCGCCAGAATCGCTGAGTTGCGTGGATGGTCTCGTCGGGCTCCGAACGCGAATGCCAGCTTGTTCCGGTTGGCCAGATAAACTTATAAATTTTGACATGGTTGATCGGCCGTGGCGAATGCTCGAGTAGTCGCGCGCGGTACCAGATGAGATTGTCGTAATGGGTTTGACCGATATTGCCGCCGTTCTGGGCAATATCGCAGTAGTTGTATAGATCCTGATGCAGGATCGGGTGATGTACGTCGGGATTATTCCAGTCACAAAAATTCGTGGTCACATAAGGACTCGGGCTGCGAAAACGACGACTGTCACACACGTATATGTTCTTGCCGCGACGGTCGGCCTGTGAATGCATGAACCTAGCCCAGTAATCGCTTGTCTCGTAAGCAAAGGAACTCTCATTGTCGATCTGATACAAAACATGGTCGTAGCGCAGCGTAGCTTCCATGATCCTGCCGACGAACTGATCCTGATAGCGCTTGACCACCGGATCGAGTGTGTCACCTGAAACTGCATCGAAGAACGGCTGCCTGTCGCCGCTTGCACCACGTTTAAGGACGGTGTTATCATAGGCGTAGTTGACATTGTTGTCCGGGTTCCAGGGCTGCTTCGACCACGGCTCCTTACCGATTGTAGCCCACAGATCCCATAGTTCGAGTTGAACAAAAATCGTGCGCGCGTATGTCTCCTTCAGGAATGTATCGAGGCGAGTCCAGTAGTCGTCGTTCCACTGATCTAGGTCATATTTGCCCGATGCAAGTTTCTTAAAAGGATACGCCATATGGGTGTCGTTGTACCCGTTAACGGCATCGTACCTTGAACTCATCGTGTTGCGCACATAATTGCCACCTACCGAGACCAACAGATCGAGGTGTTTCGAGAGCTTATCGCCGAACTCGGCGCCGGCCCATTGAAACAGGTTATCGTCGCCAGAGCCACCCAGAAGCAGGACGGGCTTTCCGTCGCGGGACCAGTAGAACGGATTCTCCGAATACACTTGAATCCCGTTGCACGGGATAGCGAGTGAAATAGCGGCAACAAACGAAAGCAACTGTCTCATGGAAAAACCTCTCTTTTACTTGGCTTGGTATGAGCGGTTGTCCAGTACCGTCCGGAACATACAGTCGATGCGGTCGGCCGTAACGTTGGCTTGGATGTTGTGACTCGGGAAGAACACGAAACCTCCGCTGGGCGCCATGATGTCGAGCGTGCGTTTGACTTCGCCCTCTATTTCTGACAAGCTGTAATACGGCAGCTTCTGCTGCACGTCGATGCCGCTGCCCAAGAAACTGATGTCTTTGCCGAACTGGCGTTTGAGGACCTCAAGATCCATTTTGGCGGCGCTTGTCTGCACCGGATTAAGGATGTCCACGCCGATCTCGATGGCTTCGGGAATCAGGTCATACACGGAGCCGCACGAATGATAGAACACCTTTGCATCGGTCCTCGAGTTGATAAAATCAAAGACCTGCTTTTGCCTGACTGATAGGAAACTTGATTTTACAACCATAAACTGACATTTCCCATTTACACGGTTAAAAAGCATACTTTTCACCGTACGATACCGATAATTCTACAAAAATCTGCTTGAACAGTCAAAAATTTTCCTTTTCTGAGGCAGTTTGCTTGCAAATTCATACGAAAGGCTATATTTTTAGACCCGTACTGCTTAACATTCCTGTTTTTCTGCAGACCGTGACCGCTCGCACCTTTATATATACAAGTTTTTCAGCAATTCTTATCATTAACCATACCCAATGGGCACCGGCTTTAATCGATGGATACGTTCAAGGATTTCCTCAAGCAACCTTTTTGAAACCATCACCTCCGCCATCTGAAAGGTTACATATCGAGCATGCTTGACAGCTTTAGCTCCAATCTTAATAAGTTTTACTCTGAGTGTTCGCAGTGACCATTGCTTTACTCTCTTTGGTAGAGCTAAACGTCTCAGGAAGTTCCCGAGATTATAAGCCAGAGCAAATAGTTGGAGCCGGACCTGATTATCAATGAAATCATGGCACGAAAGCCGTATCCAGTTTAAGGCGTACTTGCCTTCCTTAATACACTGCTCTGCTGTTCCACGCTTGTTGTAAAACTTCACGACATTGCTGTGTTTTCTGTCAAACGATTCCGCTTTGATCTTGCGTTGCTCCGGCCAACCGCGTATCATTGTTTGACATGATTGCAACGAAGGAGCAAGCCATTGTCTGATAAAAAACTGGAAATGTTGGATTCGAGAAGGGTATTCTCAGTAGCATTAGGATTAGTGGATTCCCTTATGGTACGGCACGCCTCTGCTAAGGCGGTTGTATTGACCCGGGGCCCATTATCGGCCATACCACTGATATTACTACTCGGATGTCCGCATCCACTCAAGAAGACGCAAGAGGGCACGAGTGAATTGTGACAGCATCGCCGGTCCCAGCAGTGGCAAGCGACTTATGCAATTGCCGCTTCGCCGCAGAACATTGCTCGAGAGCCGAGCAACCGAGGGGGACGGAGTCTAAATTTTTTCACTGAGACAGAGATGATGGCACTTCACATTTGATTCGTTTTGCCAGTTTATATCTGTCTGATTCGTCGCGCGATTCCCACTCATTGGAGATACGAAGGAGATGCAAGATGACTGCCTGTGCAGGCAAAACACAGTCAAGTGATGATGAATCTGGGGTCACGGTGCATCGAGAAAATGCCAAAATATTCGGTTTTCAGCGAATTTGCGTATTTCTTCGCCTTTGTGGCAAGAATGTTGGCCGAGTTGACGGTCAGTGGGATCGAAATCGAGCGGGATATTAGGCTATTATAAAAACCGTAGTATACAGGAGTAATGCTTATGGACTCGTTCGAGATATCCAAGTTCTTAAACTTCAAAGAATGGAGATCTTTGCTCAAGTTGGATCTTCTGAAGGGCCGAGGAGAAGAGTACATGAAAATATCGCATGTCATACGTTTCA
>DQCG01000379.1 GCA_003533825.1 Phycisphaerales bacterium | reverse complement strand
CTTGTTCAGCAAGCCCTAAATAAAGACTGAAAGGCAATTTGTCTACATGGTTTGGTGCAGATCATCGAGCAGTACGTCTGTCAGTGAATACCCGACTAGGAGTTTGATTTTCGACGGTAATGAATTTTTTGATGATTTTTGTTCCACACGCAGAATATGGGGGTTGACTTTGATGGTTAACTCAACTAAATTGTGAGAATAGGTTGATGCGAACCTGAAGTTATTTGTTTTAGCAGATTCCGGGAAGTGTTTTCCGTGTAGATACAAAACGGGTCAAGGAATGCCATGCATAAGGATTTGGCCAAAGCAGCAAAATTGATAGGCGTAGAGTTGTCTGCGCTTGAGGAAGCGTCGGTAACCTCAGAACGATTGTTAAGTGGATACACGGAAAAACTGACGAAGAAGTTTTCAAAGGACCCTCCTAATGATTATAAAATGACTGACATAGTCTTGTGCGGATCTATCGCCAGGGAAGAATGCTCTTTTCAGTCGGACTGCGACTACTATGTTTTGCAAAATGGGGCTTCGGCACGGACGACTCGCAAGCTAATTGAGACTATGCAAGAAATCGAGGTCGATTTCCCAATGGGAGAAAGAGGAGGCCAAAATGTTTTCGGCGGCATTGTCGTGGCACCAAACCTCTATGAAAATATAGGATTGGAATCCGACACAAATGCTAATATGACGCGACGTATTCTTCTCTTAAGCGAGTCAAAGCCAGTTACTTCGGGAGAGACCCATAAGACAGCCATTAATAACATTTTGGAAAGATACTGTGCAGACTATCTTCCACCCAATCGCGATAAAAGCGACCCGGCGTAGGTTCCGAGGTACTTGTTGAACGATTTGGTCAGGTACTGGAGAACTATGGCGGTTGATTTTGGGACTAAGCGGTGGCGCAATGATGACTCAAATTTACGGCTCGCAAAACTAAGAATAACACGGAAGATTCTATTTGCCGGTCCATTAGCAACGGTTCTTTTGACCGGTCGGGAAGAAAGAACTAACGATCAGCTCATAGACTATCTCACGAAATCGCTTGCAGCACCTCCATTGGCCCAGATAGCTAAGCATTTTGAGTCGATGAACAATAAATCACAAAGCGCAATGAGAGTTTTGCTGCAAGACTACGACCAATTCATAGGTATCCTTTCAGGACATAAACGAGATGTGCTCAAATGCAAGAGAGGAGATAGCAAGAGCCGCGAAGAGGTGAAAGGGCAATGTAAAGCAATGGGTGATAGAATTCAATCCAGTTTGGAGCAGATATTCTATAAAGACAACCTGTTCAAAAATACTTTTCAAAAATACGCAGTGTTTTAATATGGAGGTAATAGACAATGACTCATCTGAAAGAATTTACCGCATCTATGGAGAAAGCCTCACAATCAGACCCCATGATGCAAAGATGGCTATATGGAACAAAAGAACTGGAACGCCAATTATCAAAAAGACTGATTCGTCTATGTAAATATCCAGATATGATTCCCAAAGCATTGCTGGCGAACTATACTAATGTTCTAGTGGAGGCTTTGGAGAATGAGCAGGAGGAAGGCACGTTTTCTGCTTCTTCAGAAGACATCATGGAGAGTTTGATCGCGCTTGCGGAGAACTTAGAGAATTCCGGAGACTCCCAGATGGAAGAGAAAGCTAGGCGGATACGTAAGGCAATCGCTAAGTGACATCTTGTAAACACACAAGAGAAATTGAGTCTCAGACTTAGGTTAATACATGATGAAGTTCTTTGTATCTGGTAAAGTTGGTGTGGAGGGGGATGTTAGAGCAGCGATGAAGGCGCTACGAGCGGCGGGGCATGAAATCACTTTCGACTGGACGACAATTGATCATCTCAGGCCTTATGATGAGAACGCCGCGGCTTCCCGAGAAGCTGCGGTTAAAGAAAGTCGCGGTGTTAAGGATGCTGATGTGCTCATTGTTCTATCACATGACCGGGGGGTTGGAATGTACGTTGAACTCGGGATAGCAATTGGCTCTGGAGTACCCGTTCGCGTCGTGACAAATGTGGAAAGCCGGACAATGTTTTTCCATCATCCTTTAGTTAAGAAGGTAGATAGTCTCGAAGAGATTCTCAAGGAGTTTGAAAAATAGGGACAGTGGGGCTGTTGAAAAAGCTGCTGTCTTTCTTTTGTTTTGTTTGTCAGCAATCCGGGTTTTCTGGGTGGCAAGTTTCTCTCAGAATTGGCGGCGAGTGCACTCATCTCCATGTCAAGTTGTATGTGAGCACGCAGCTTCCCAAGATAGAAGAAACTCTGTGCAAGAAATAGGCTGGCAGGCACTGTCTGTTCTGTGGGATGCGCTTAGGGTCGTGTTGCCCAATAGCCCACGATCAAAACTGTTAGTTTTCAGCTTCGCCCCACGCATGTTCACTAGGTGAGGACTGTTTTGGATTTGGCGCTTCATAGAGAATGGCATATTCCACCTATAGTAGCCCAAAATATCTCTGAGAATCTCTTTTTCAATTCCGGCTGTGCCGGGTAAGGAGAGAATTATGCGTTTAATGCCTTCATTATTATTTATTTTGTGTGTGTGTGCCGGTTCCGTTGTTGCGGCCGGTTCCGGGCCGACTCATCCGTTTTCCATCCACGATATGCTCGCGATGGATAGGCTTTCCGACCATCAGGTCTCACCGGACGGCAATTGGATTGTTTTCGTTCTGCGCAGGACCGATCTCGAAGAAAACAAGGGGCGAACCGATCTCTGGCTGATTGGTGCCGATGGTACCGGCCTTCGCCGATTGACATCCCATAACGCGGCGGATTCGAATCCCCGCTGGTCGCCGGACGGCAAATCGATATGGTTCGTATCGGCCCGCTCGGATTCTTCACAGGTCTGGCGTATCGCGATTGACGGCGGGGAGGCCGAGCAGGTGACCGAGCAGCCTTTTGATGTGGGAAATCTAATTGTCGCCCCTGATGGGCGGCACATTGCTTTTACGATGGAAGTATTTCCGGACTGCAAAACGCCGGGCGAAACAAAAGACAGGCTCGATGAAATCGAGAAAAGTAAAACCAGCGGACGAATCTACGAAAGCATCTTCGTGCGGCACTGGGACACATGGAAGGACGGCCGGCGTTCGCATTTGTTCGTGATGTCGGCGGCGGGTGGCAAAGCCGTGGATGTGATGCGTGATATGGATGCCGACACCCCGTCCAAACCGTTCGGCGGTCCGGAAGAGATGACATTCACTCCCGATGGCGGGGCCGTAATTTTCACCGCACGCGATGTGGGTGCCGAAGAGCCCTGGTCAACGGACTTTGACCTGTACCTGGCGTCCGTTGACGGCTCGCAGCCACCGAAATGTCTGACCGAGAAAAACCAGGCATGGGATACGAATCCCGTATTTTCGCCCGACGGCAAGACTTTGGCTTACCTCGCTATGGCTCGGCCCGGCTACGAATCCGACCGATTCCGCATTATCCTTCGCCGCTGGCCCGGCAATCTGGAGCGGGTCCTGACCGAAGACTGGGATCGTAGCCCATCGTCCATTTGCTTCTCGCCGGATGGAAATACCATTTATACCACCGCAGCCAACACAGGCCAGAGATCCCTGTTTGCTATCGATGTAAAAACCGGCGCAGCCCGGACCATTGTGAAAGATGGCAGAGCCGGTTCACCTGCAATCGCAGGGCGAAGAATTATTTACGGCCTGTCTAATCTAAGCTCTCCGGTCGAATTGTACTCGGTAAATCCTGATGGTGGCGATGTACGGCAAATCACTAAAATAAACTCGGAGAAAATCACCGCCGCCCGCATGGGGCAATACGAGCAGTTCACCTTTGCCGGGTGGAACGATGAAACCGTCTATTGCTACGTGGTCAAGCCTATAGATTTCGATCCCGGCAGGAAATATCCGGTCGCTTTTCTTATCCACGGGGGCCCACAGGGTTCGTTCGGTAACTCTTTTCACTATCGCTGGAATCCGCAGGCCTATGCCGGGGCGGGATACGCAGCGGTCATGGTCGATTTCCACGGCTCCACCGGTTACGGGCAGGCCTTTTGTGATTCGATCCGGGCCGACTGGGGCGGCAAGCCTTTGGAAGATTTACAAAAAGGGCTGGCTGCAGCTTTGGAGCGTTATCCCTGGATGGACAGCGAAAGGGTGGGGGCTCTCGGGGCTTCGTTCGGCGGCTATATGATTAACTGGATAGCAGGTAACTGGCCCGATCGCTTCCGCTGTCTTGTTAACCACGACGGCAACCTTTGCGAACGCATGGCTTATTACGATACCGAAGAGCTGTGGTTCCCCGAGTGGGATCGTGTCGGTACGCCGTGGGATAATCCTGAAAGCTATGAAAAACACAATCCGGTCAACTTCGTCAAGAACTGGAAAACTCCCATGCTCGTAATCCACGGAGCGCAGGACTTTCGCGTGGCCGATACCCAGGGACTGGGTACGTTCAATGCCCTTCAGCGGCGGGGAATTCCCAGCAAGCTGCTCTACTTCCCTGACGAAAACCACTGGGTCCTGAAACCGGCAAATTCCATCCTGTGGCACGAAACCGTAATCGCCTGGCTCGATAAATGGCTGAAATAAGATCCAACGATTATACACTTGGCGAGATCTTTGGCTGCGCAGTGCAATATAAAAATAAAATTGACAATCACCACACTATTTGATAACCTTACTCAAGCAAGGCAAGGACAACAATCGCAAGGTATTAGACAGCCTTAATATGCTTGGGTGTTTGGCACGACAGAGGGACATATTATGAAAGGTGAGTTTACGGCAATCATTGAAAATGCTCCGGAAGGAGGCTATTGGGCCGTATGTCCGGAGATTCCGGGAGCAAACGGCCAGGGAGAAACAATCGAACAGGCAAAAGAAAGTCTCAAAAATGCGATAATTCTTATACTTGAAGATCGACTTGAGGATATTCGACGAGGCTTGCCTGACGATGCAATTCAGGAAATAATTGCGATCTAATGAAAAGAAGACAGTTAGAAAAAAGACTCAGGATTGCAGGCTGTTTCTTGAAAAGAGAAGGCTCATCACATTCACTCTGGATAAATCCGAAAACGGGAGTTATAGAGGCCGTACCCCGCCACACTGAAATAAAAGAACCTCTGGCCCAAAAAATCTTAAAAAGCCTGAATGCAGAGTAACATTTATATAATAGCTGCCTGTTTTATAAAGGTATGATAATGGCTAAAAAGTATGTCAGAGCGATTTTTCCGGGCTCTTTCGACCCGATTACTAACGGGCATCTCGATGTTATCAATCGAGGCATGAAGCTGTTCGATGAGCTTATCATAGCCGTCGGTCGAAGCCCCATCAAGAACCAGCTCTTCACGCCTAAAGAGCGTGTGGAGATGATATCGGAACTCATCGATAAACAAAAGATGCCCGGCGTTTCGGTGGAAAGTTTCGATGGATTGACGGTCGAATACGCCGCCGGTAAGGAGGCCGATGTTATCCTTCGGGGTCTGCGAAGCCTTACCGACGTCCAATATGAATTCCAGCTTGCCATGACCAACCGGGCCGTAGCTGGCATAGAAACGGTCTTTATTATGACCAGCGAGCAGTACGGATTCACCAGCTCGACGCTGATTCGTGAGATTGCTTCCCTGGGCGGGGATTTGTCGAATTTGATTCCGAAAAGTATTTACGAACGTTTGAAAAAGCGACTTAATAAATAGAATCATAAGAGATTTTCAACTTTAGGTGCCGGATACTCGACGGGTATCGAGGATTAAAATGTTTACAATCAGTGTCGAGACCCACTTTCAGGCGTCGCACCAGTTAACCCTGCCGGACGGTTCTAAGGAGCCTGTTCACAACCATGACTGGGTGGTTACCGCCAGTCTCAGCAGTGAAAAGCTGAATAATATGGGAGTTGTGATGGACTTCCATACACTTAAGGCAATGGTCGATAAAACGGTTGCCGGCTTCGATAATACGGCGTTGGATAATATTAGCTATTTTCAGCAAAACAACCCATCTGCCGAGAACGTAGCCAAATATATCTATGATAAACTCCGAAATGAGCTGCACGAGGGCGTAAAACTGCGAAGTATCAGGGTCGTCGAGGAGCCGGGCTGCTCGGCAAAGTTCCGCGAATAGAAAAATCGGCCTTGAGTGGAGTACTGAATTTGTCGATTATTTTTGCTGGATTCCGGTGTTTTTATTTTGATACCTATTGTGCAATTTTCTTTTATTGTTTATAATGATTGATGGTGGCGATTGACCCACTCAGGCAGAATGCTTTCAATAGCATGCATGTAGAGGCAGATATTCAAGAGTTAAATTGGTTATGCAGTGTCAGATTTGTAACAAGAACGAAGCGACGATTCACCTGACGGAGATTGCCGATGGTGTGCGCACGGAAATGCACATCTGTGAGCAATGTGCAATCGAGCAGGACATCGCGGTCAAGAGTCATATCCCGATTAACGAGCTGCTCAGCAATCTGCTGGCCGTCCAGCCGTCGGATGATGAGCTTTCCGGCCCTTCGGAGCAGAAGCTTGCCTGCCCGAACTGCGGGTTTACCTTGGCACATTTCCGAAAGGAAGGAGTACTCGGCTGCCCGCGTGATTATGAGGTTTTTGAGAAAACACTTCTCGCCCTAATTGAAAAAGCGCACGATGGCAAGACAACTCACTGCGGCAAAATCCCTTTGAAGACGCCCCGGAATACGAAAAAGCAGATGGAGCTGCTGAACCTGCGACAGCAGTTGGAAGTGGCGGTGCAATGTGAAGATTACGAGCTGGCCGCCGAATTGCGCGACAAGATAAAACAAAGAGAAAAATAACTACGCTAAAAGCAATACGCGATACGAACATGAAACTGACTGACATAAGCAATGATATAAACGAGTGGTTTGACGGCTCCGGGCCATTGGCAGATACCGTCATATCCTCTCGGATCCGCCTGGCGAGAAATCTGGCCGGCTATAAATTCCTGAGCCGCTGCTCGAATGCCGAAAAATCTGAAATACTCGACAAGCTCAGGGACATTATGATGTCGCTCGACCTTGGCGATAAAGTCTTCTATGTCAGCGTGGACAAAGCCCCGACTCTTAACAAACATTTCCTCGTGGAACGGCATCTTATCAGCCGGAACCACGCTTTCGGCAAAGGCCCGCGGGGAGTTGTCATTGCAGAGCGTGAATTTTTCACGGCGATGATTAACGAAGAGGACCACCTGCGAATCCAGGTCTTAAAAGCGGGCTGCCAGCTTTCTGACTGCGCCAAGCAGATAAACCGCATCGACGATATGATAGAGAAAAAGGTCGATTTCGCCTTCAGCCCCCGTTACGGGTACCTGACGGCCTGCCCAACGAACCTGGGCACGGGTATCAGGGTCTCGGTAATGCTTCATCTGCCGGCTTTGAAAATGACCGGCCAGATCGAAAAGTTCTTTAACGCCGCAAAGGATATGAATCTCGCCGTGCGCGGGCTTTTCGGCGAAGGGACCGAGGCCGCCAGCGACCTTTATCAATTGTCCAACCAGGCGACGCTCGGCGTCTCGGAGTCGGAAATTGTCTCGCGATTCGAGAAGACTATCATCCCCGAAATCATCGAATACGAAAATGCCGCCAGGTCGCAACTGCTCAGCAAGCAGTCCGATGTCCTCGACGACAAAATCTCCCGCGCGATGGCACTGCTGCAAAACGCCCAACTAATCAGCTCGCAGGAGGCGTTGTTCCTGTTGAGCCACCTGCGATTGGGAATCAACATGCACGAGCACATGGGGGCTTCGACTCCGGCGATAGA
>DQCG01000374.1:1718-3948 GCA_003533825.1 Phycisphaerales bacterium | reverse complement strand
ACACTTGCCGGCTACGATTTTCCCGATCCCCTGGACGACCGTTTCTTCGTCAACATACCCGAGAAATTATCCGAATACGCCGATTGTTTCAGAGTCTTCAAAATCGGTTTTTCGCTGTACGAGCGGGCCTGGACGCTTCGGGGGATGGAAAACCTGATGATGGATTTCCTCGACCATCCCGATTTCGTCCGCAGGCTGCTGCGTTCGATAGCCGACTATAACATCACCCAGTTTACCGAAGCTCTGAAATACGATATCGACGCCGTCTATTTCGGCGACGACTGGGGCCAGCAGACGGGTCTGCAGATGGGGCCGCGACTCTGGCAAGAGTTCATCTTCCCGGAACTGAAACGGATGTACTCGCAGGTTCGAGATGCCGGCAAGTTAGTTTTTATACATTCGTGCGGCAAGGTGGACGAGCTTTTCGACGACCTTATCGATATCGGCCTTAACTGCTTCAACCCGTTCCAGCCCGAGGTTATGGACGTCTTCGACATCCTAAAAAGGTATAAGGGCCGGCTGGCATTTCACGGCGGACTTTCAACGCAGCGAACGCTGCCGTACGGCTCGGTCAAAGACGTGAGCAGCGCTACGAGAAGGTTGTTGGATGCCGGCGCCCACGGCGGATATGTCTTCGCCCCGGCACACGCCGTCGAGGGTGACGTCCCCCTGGAAAACATGCTGGCTTTCATAGAAATTCTCCATGCCCAGCCGGGCTACGAGAGAAAATAATTTTATATCCATTTGTATAGTGAGGATTACGTAAGGTGAAACGAATAGTATTTGCAGATTCATGGTCCGCATTTTTCGGCGAATTCAATCTCAAATCGTTCGACGATTTTTTCGAGAACCTGCCGGCAGAAACAATCGGCGTAAACAGGAAACGCAACGTCGTGACGTTCAGCCTCGGCTCGGATTCGCAGAAAAAAAAGTTTTTCATGAAGCGTTTTTCTCATCCACATTTCAAAGACATGCTATTCAGTTTCCGTAACATCGGCCGGCCGTGTTCTCAAGCCCGGTACGAATGGGAAAACATCAGGCTGCTTCTCGACAACGGTATAGAAACTTACAGGCCCGTATGCTTCGGCGAAAAAATAACCTGCGGCATCGAGAACAGCTCTTTTCTTGTCACCAAAGAACTCCAGTCTCAGTGCCTGACCGATTTTATCCGGGAAAACTGGGACGGTTTCCAACAACAGCAGAAAGAAAAAATCGTTACAAGCCTGGCGGCATTCATTCGTAAAATACACGCTTCGAATATTTGCCTGCCGGACTTGTATGTCTGGCACATTTATATCACCGAAAACACCGACGGCGAATACGACTACGCCGTGATAGACCTGCACCGAATGTCACGCAATGTCACGAGCAGGAGCCGGAAAATAAAGAACCTCGGCAGGCTGCACCACAGCATGCTCGACAGCTATTTCGACGAAGAGCTAAAGCAGTTGTTCGTCAAATCTTACGCAGCCGACGGCCAAGATGGTGACATCGCCGCGCTGCTTGCCCAGGTCGAAAAATACTCGGATACGGTCTCCGCCAGGCGCAGGCAGGTACAGTATTAAGCGCAATCGCACCGATGCATCACATAAACGCATTCGCTCATTTTATCAGCTTGAGAATTTCATCGAGGTCGTTCGAGGCCTCGATGGGCGGATTACTGAACTGCCCCTGTTTGTCCTTGTGGTAGTTGACCGTTCTGTCCGGGTCTTTCAACGCATGGCCCGTCAATACGCAGGCGACCCGCTGGTCGGGTTCGATTAACCCTTCGGCCCGGAGGTGTTTTAAGCCGGCGATTGTCGCCGCCGAGGCCGGTTCACAACCCAGGCCGTGTTTGCCGATAATCGCCTTGGCGTCGAGAATCTCTTCGTCGGTAACCGCCCGCACGACGCCGTCGCAGACGTCGATCGCCCGCAGGCATTTTTTCAGATTAACCGGCCGGGATATCTCTATCGCTGAGGCACACGTGTGCGGCGAGAAGTTCCGAGCCGTCAAATCGGCGTAATAGCCGTCGATGATTGCCTGGTCAACATGGCTGTCATTCCAGGTGAGCTTCTTGTTATTGACCAGGTCGGTCAAGGTGTCGGCGCCGGTCGCGTTAATTATCGCCATCCGCGGCACTTGATCGATCAGGCCCAATTGTTTCAACTCGGAGAAAGCCTTGCCGAATGCGCTGGAGTTGCCGAGATTTCCGCCGGGCACCACAATCCAGTCGGGCACCTCCCAGCCG
>DQCG01000374.1:0-1696 GCA_003533825.1 Phycisphaerales bacterium | reverse complement strand
AGTCCGAGCTTCGTGCAGACATCCTGGACCTGCCTCATGCAGTCATCGAAGTCGCCGAGCACCTGAATCGTTTGGGCCCCGTAATCCATTGCCTGGCTGAGTTTGCCGAAAGCGATTCGACCCGAGCCGATAAACACGGTGCATTTGACGCCGCAGCTATGGGCGTACAACGCCACCGACGCCGAAGTATTGCCCGTCGATGCACATGCGCTCGAGGCGGTGCCGACCATTTTCGCGTGGCTGAACGCCGCGGTCATCCCGTTGTCTTTGAATGAGCCGGAAGGATTCAGCCCCTCGTACTGCAGAAACAAACACCCGGGCTGCATATCGACATATTCAGCGACGGCGTCGTTTTGCTGCAGAATCGTCTGGCCCTCGCCGATTGTGATTTTGTTTTCGTCTTCACAGAAGTTCAGCAGCTCGCGGAACCGCCACACACCGGAGAAATCCAGCGGATTGTCTCTGGTTGCCCAGCGTTTGGCAAACTCGCTCAATTTACTCGGAACGTAAATGTCGTCCCAGTTATAGCGGATATCGAGCAATTCGCCGCAGGAAGGGCATTTAAACATGGCCTGGCCGCAGTTAAATTCCGCCCCGCAATCCGGATTTATACACTTTTGATAAGCTGCATCAGTCATAGTCTCGTATCTCGATTCTTGATTCTCGTTTCTTGATACCCGACGAGCATCGAGTATCTGGCATCCAGCATCGGGATGATTATAAGCGATGAATCGGGCCGCCGGTACAGAAATTGGCTTTGATTGGCTTTGTTTTTTTCGTCTCCGCCAGCCACTTTATTTCCATAATCCCCTTTTATAAAAGATCTTACACCTATTTGAGTCGACGCAAATTGGCTTTGTTTTTTCAAATCGCCCCTTTTCAAATGTGCTTCAGGCTCTGTCATTACGACCTATTTGGCTTGTTTCGGATTTAGAGTTTAGAGCTAAGGATACCTATGGTATAAATTTCCGGCCAAAGCCCGGCGATTGGCTTTTAATTGGCTTTGTTTTCACCAAGTGTCCAAACCGCTATATTTATCATAAACCCTTGTATTAACGGTTTTTGTGTTCATTCCGCCCTTTTATAAATTGGGTTTGTTTTTTCAAACTAATCTATATTTTTCGTCGTTTTCTACTCTTTTTCACCTGTTTTTTTCATAAACCGCGGATTTATCCTATGAGATGCCGGCTTTGCCCCCTAAGGGACAAGCTATCTCACGGGGTGAACGCGGAAGAAAAGAAATAATCAATAGTAAATAATCAATGACAAAGCCTTTTTACTTCTTTTGATTTCCTCATTTTCCATTCTCAATTCAACATACGACATTATATGTTAGATATATATTATACGATGCTCAAATATAAATATCAACCAAATTCCCAAAAAATCTCCGTGAGACGGCACTGAATGCAAAATGCTCGGAAGGAAAGATCAATTGGCCACAGACAAAGTCCTGAGACCGGCTGGAGGAGATACAGTGTATAGCGTTTTCATGTCGAGCCCGTTCGGCTTCGCTAATAGCCTACGACGAGGAATTTGAAGAGGCAGGCTACTCCACTCAACTCTTCCTCGGTCGGGATGACAAAGCGTTTCGTAGAGTGAAAACAAATGTATCGTAATCTTAATTACACTTTTTCCCCAGGAATTGGCTTTTTGTGGCCACTTTGCAGCAATAACAACTAAAATAAGAATAAAA
>DQCG01000182.1 GCA_003533825.1 Phycisphaerales bacterium | reverse complement strand
TGTTATCAGGAAACTCGGTTTTTCTCTTGAGACGTTTTCTTCCCGGCTTTCGATTAAATGTACATCAATTAGCCGGCAATGACAAGTCTATTTTTCTCAAGCTGACCGATTTTGTGCCGGATACGACAATCCGGATAAAATAGCCACCCAATCGGATAATGTGTGAATAGTGTCGCGGGCATCTTGCCCGCGATTCGAGGGCGAGACGCCCTTGACACGATGGATAGTGTGGGGAGCTTTCTGTTTTTGCAAAAACTACAAAAATGTATATTTGAATTAAGAAAACTACGATAATGTAGATTTGTGCCGAAGGACCGGTTGGTACGTCGAGGAGAGTATGCTCTTCACTGATAAAGACTTACGGAGTATCTCGTTAGTTATTTTGGGTTTGGCACGCTGATTGCAAATCATACGGTCAGATGGCCGGACGTAGATCCGACAATGTTTATTGACTCGTGGAAACTATAAAGTGACGGCGAACAAACGAAGTTCCAGAATCAGATGCAGTTGGGCATCCAAATCGTCGGCGACTTCGGTACCTTCGCTTTTGTGGTCGTTAGCATGGGCTTCCTGTTCAAAGCGATTGGTTGAGAATTGACAAAATTCGTAAAAGATGTAAAACGAATAAGCAGTGTAGTATTTGATATTTTGGGAGATTTAACATGAAAAAGCCAGGTGAATCAATAACCGAATTGTTTGGCTCAAATGTATTTAACGATATAGTGATGCGCTCGCGTCTTCCGAAGGATGTGTACAAATCCCTGAAAAAGACGATCGAAGGAAATGAGCCGCTCGATTCCGCGAGTGCCAATGTTATCGCCAACGCGATGAAGGACTGGGCCGTCGAGAAGGGTGCTGCGCATTTTTGTCATTGGTTCCAGCCTATGACGGGCTCGACCGCCGAGAAGCACGATTCGTTCATATCGCCGACGCCGCAGGGCAATACGATTATGGAGTTCAGCGGCAAGGAGCTTAGCCAGGGCGAGCCGGACGCCTCATCGTTTCCTTCGGGTGGACTGAGGGCGACATTCGAGGCCCGGGGGTACACGGCATGGGACTGCACATCGCCCGTATTCATCAAAGAAGACGGGAATAATACCACGCTGTATATACCGAGTGCCTTCTGTTCCTATATTGGCCATGCCCTGGACAAGAAGACGCCGCTGCTTCGTTCTATGGACGCCCTGAACAAGCAGGCGACGCGCGTCCTTAAAGCTCTCGGCAATACGACATCCAAACGAGTCACGGCAACGCTCGGGCCCGAGCAGGAGTACTTCCTTATCGAAAGGTCTTTTTACAAGAACAGGCTTGACCTGGTTTTGACCGGCAGAACTTTGTTCGGCGCCCCTTCTCCGAGAGGCCAGGAGATGGACGACCATTACTTCGGCCCGCTCCATGAGCGAGTCGCATCGTTTATGCACGAGCTGAATTTGGAATTGTGGAAGTTGGGTGTATCGGCCAAGACTCAGCATAACGAAGTCTCGCCGTCACAGTACGAATTGGCGCCGGTTTTTGCAACGGTAAACGTTGCTACGGATCACAACCAACTGGTAATGGAAACGCTTAAAAAGGTCGCTCTCCGGCATGATTTTGTATGCCTGCTGCATGAGAAGCCGTTTGTCGGCGTGAACGGCTCGGGTAAACATACCAACTGGAGTATGGTAACCGACGACGGCATAAACCTTCTGGAGCCGGGACAGACCCCGCACGAGGATATGGTATTTTTGGTCATGCTCTGTGCGGTTATAAAAGCGGTCGATAAATATTCCAAACTGCTGCGTGCAAGCGTTGCCAATTCCGGCAACGAGCACCGTCTGGGTGCCAACGAGGCACCGCCGGCGATTGTCTCGGTATTCCTCGGCGATCAGCTCAGCGACATCTTCGACCAGTTGGCTGTCGGCGGGGCCAAATCGTCTAAGCAGGGTGGCGAGCTCAAGCTCGGTGTTTCCACTCTTCCGCCGTTGCCAAAGGACTGCACGGATCGCAACAGGACGTCGCCTTTTGCCTTTACCGGCAATAGATTCGAATTCAGAATGGTCGGGTCAACACAGTCGACATCGGGACCGATGTTCGTGCTAAATACCATTGTCGCCGAAGTGCTATGTAAGATTGCCGACGAACTGGAGAAGGCCAGGAATGTAAAAGCAGCAGCGCAGAAAATACTGCAGGATATCGCGACCAAGCATCGAAAGATTATCTTCAACGGCGACAATTACACCGATGAGTGGGTCGAGGACGCCGAAAGACGAGGCCTGCCCAATATCCGTTCTACGGTTACTTCGCTTGAGACCATAATGGATAAAGACAACGTAGCCATTTTCAAGAAACATGGTGTCCTGACTGAAGCCGAATTACATGCAAGGACCGAAATCCTGCTTGAGGCATACAGCATGTCTATCAATATCGAGGCGATGACAATGCTGAACATTTCCAAACGCCAGATCCTCCCCGCCTGTATCGAGTATTCATCCTCATTGGGAGATGCGGTTTGTTCGGTGAGTAATGCGGGCGTTGATGCCGGAACGCAAAAAGATATGCTTAAAGACGTCTGCAACCTGATCACGACCATGAAGAAGAATATTTCGCAGCTCGAAAAGGCGGCTACAAAAGCCGGTAAAATCGCAGATGCTATAAAGCAGGCCAGACTTTACAGAGATCAAATAATCCCGGCAATGGAAGTATTACGCGAAGTTGCCGACAAGCTGGAAACCGTAGTTGATGCGGAATTATGGCCGATTCCTACTTATGCAGAGATGCTCTTCCTGAAGTAGAAACAGCTTCTGAGAAGCAAAGGGCCTTGAGTCAAATGTCAGGCGGTTTGCTCAAGGCCTTGCTTCTTCAGCTTATGGACCGAAAAGCAAGTTGCACAGGGCAGCAAATCGATAAATTTGTTCTACAAAACGCCTTTACAAACAATATAGCCTTTTCAGTATCACAGAAGCTGTTTTTGAAAGAATAAGATACCGACGAGGGGATCTTGCTCGACAACTTATATTAGCAAGTAGAATTAAGACATGAAAATTACTTATACTGGCTATTAGCAGAAAATACGTGCCACATTCGTATAAACAGAGTATTATAATTGGCAGTGTTTTTTGCAATATATTTGGGTGGTGGCTATGGGCTGAACAATGATCAGCCCTTTAATCAATATTCAGGTAAATAATT
>DQCG01000684.1 GCA_003533825.1 Phycisphaerales bacterium | reverse complement strand
CCTGAGTTCTATCCGTTCGAGGGCGAGCCGCTTAAGGACTGGGATTACAGCCGTTTCAATCCCGAATTTTTCCGGCATTTCGAGAAGCGAGTCGGGAATCTGCGCGAGATGGGAATAGAAGCCGACCTCATTCTTTTTCACCCGTATGATCGCTGGGGCTACAAGAATATGGACGCCGAAACCGACGACCGTTATCTGCGTTACCTCGTGGCCCGGCTGGCCGCCTATCGAAATGTATGGTGGTCGTTCGCCAACGAGTTCGATTTGATGAAGTCCAAGAAGATGACGGACTGGGACCGTTTCTTTCAAATCGTCCGGAAGTACGATCCCTACGGTCGTATGCGCGGAATTCACAATTGCCGGGTCTTTTATGACCACACCAAACCATGGGTGACACATGCAAGCATCCAGAGTTCCGACCTTGCCAGGGCACGGCAATGGCGGGACCAATACCAAAAACCGATCATCTACGATGAGTGCAAATACGAAGGGAATATCCCGCAGGGCTGGGGAAATATCACCGCGAAGGAGATGGTGCACAGGTTCTGGCTGGGGACCATCGCCGGCTGTTACGTCGGGCACGGCGAAACCTACAAACATCCGGAAGATATTCTCTGGTGGTCGAAAGGCGGCGTGCTGCATGGGCAAAGCCCGGCAAGAATCACATTCCTGAAAAAAATTATGGAGCCGACACCGTTCGACGAGATGATTCCGGGCGAATTGCCCGGCGGCAATAACGTGCTTTCAAAAGAAGGTGAGCTTTATTTCGTATACTCGACACAAACAGAGCCGGTGAGTCTGGATTTGCCCGGCCCGGGGAAATACAAGGTCGATGGAATCGACACGTGGGATATGACGATTACCTCTCTCGGCAGCGCATCGCCCGGCAAGTTCCGCTTTACTGCCCCAAAGCCCAACTACCTTCTCCGCTTGTCGGCCTATGAGCCGGGTGAGAAAATCCGGCCGGAAGTAAAAGCTTCCGTCAGCCCAGTCGAGGGTATTGCTCCTCTGAAAGTTCGATTCTCGACGCCAACTAAACTGAGCTGCATATGGCAATTCGGGGATGGAAGTTCTTCACGGGAAAGAAATCCCGTTCATACATACAAAGAACCGGGGCTTTATACCGCCGTACTGACCGTCACGGCAGAGGATGGGCTTTCTTCGTGTATGCCGCTCGGCATCGCGGTTGACAGAAATTCCGGGAAGCCAATCGTGAGGGTGGGATTCAAACGCGGCGAGAACTCCGGAATCGAACTGCATGGAAAGGTTAGACGCGGTGAGGACGGCTCATACGACTTAGGCGACGGCGAGCCGTGGAAATGGATTTCGGTAGGAGACGGCCCCATTGAAGCTCTGGAGAAATTGCGATCGTTCACGATACTCGGCTGGGCGAATCCGACGAGTTTGAATATCGGTAGCGGAGGCAATCGCATTGCGTTCAACCTGAAATACAATCGCTCCGGATTTGACCTTGTCCATCTAAAGGACGGCCGGTTGCGGCTTGCCGTAAACGAATGGCCCGACAGAATTCGTAATGACAGCTCGCCGAGCAAACTTCGCGTAGGCAAATGGACGTTCTTTGCCGTAACTTATGACGGGAGCAGGCAAAAGGATAATGTCCGCTGGTACTTCGGCGATTCGGACAGCCCCGCGAAGCTTGACAGGACGACGAGCTATTCCCGCGGGCCTACGGGCAAAGGCTGCGGCACGCTCACAATCGGCAATTATAACGAAAGCATTCAGCAACACGGTAAGGACCGGCAGTTCCGTGGGCGCCTGCAAGGAATAGAGATATTCGGCAGCCGAATCGGACACCGGGGTGCTTTATCGCTAAGCGACATCCGGAAGCAGCAACAGAAGGATCGTCCGAAAACAGGCTCATAGTCCTTTTGATTAGTCAAAAGGACTACGAGCATGATACGACTAAACCTTTTCGGAAAGGATTGCACAGATGGAAAAGAAAACCATTCGTACGGGAATTATTGGAGCGGGCTTTGCAGCGACGTTTCATTTCGAATGTCTGAAAAAAGTCCACGGCACAAACGTCGAGGTCGAGGGTGTATATGCCATCGATACCGACCATGCTTCGAGCTATGCCAAAAAACGCGGAATTCGTGCTTATAAGAGCCTGGAGGAGCTGCTCGATAAAGTGGATGTTATTCACGTTTGCACACCGCCGGTGGCTCACGAGCCGATTGCAATCGCGGCTCTCGAACGTGACAAGTTCGCCATTGTGGAAAAACCGCTCACCGGCTACTTCGGCGACGGCTCGGATGATTTCAATGGCGATACTTTCCCCAAAACCGATGCGCTGGATCATTCCCTTGCGAGCATCGAACGAATACTGAAGGCCGAGAAGAAAAGCAAAGCAAAGATTCTCTACGCCGAGAACTGGATCTACGCTCCCTCGATCCAGAAGGAGCGCGAGATTATCGAAAAGACCGGCGCCCAGGTACTCTGGATATACGGCGAAGAGGCCCACTCCGGCTCGCACGCAACTACTTACGCCTACTGGAAGTTCTCCGGCGGCGGCGTGATGATAGGCAAGGGCTGCCACCCGCTTTCGGCGGCGCTTTATCTAAAACGCGTCGAAGGCATCGCCAGAAACGGTAAGCCGATTCTGCCGAAAGCCGTCTCGGCTCGCACCCATGCAATCACCCGGCTGCCCGGCTTCGAGGACAAGGGACACATCCGCGCCGACTACCACGATATCGATGACTTTTCCCTCATGCACGTGGTCTTCGAGGACGGCACAATCGCGGACATCTTTGCCTCCGATATTCTCGTCGGCGGCATCCACAACTGGCTCCAGGTCTCGGCCAACAATCACCGGACCGTCTGCAACATCAATCCCAATACGGCGATGCAGACTTACAATCCGGTTGAAGATTATTTCAAGGATATTTACGTCGTCGAGAAGACCGGCACGAAACAGGGCTGGTCGAATCCGTCGCCGGACGAGGACTGGTTCACCGGATACCCGCAGGAGATCGAGGCGTTTTATCGAACCATAGCCTACGGCGATGAGCTTGAGACTACCAGCAATCTTGCTGCCGACTGTATCTCGACGATATACAGCGCATACGTATCTGCCGAAAAAGCTGGAGCGGAAGTTCCAATCAAAACATTTTGACTTTCGAACGGATATTTGGCATAAGTATCAAAAACTAAGATACTAACCATTGCCAATCTAAGAAAGTGAATATGGAATTTCTCGGGCTGCACTACGCGATTTGGATTGTCCTCGTATTATACTTCGCCGGAATGCTCCTTATGGGCTGGTGGAGCAAGCGGGGCATTCACAACCAGGAAGGATATCTCTTAGGCAACCGGCAGTTCGGCTGGCCGATGATGGTAATGCACGCCTTCGGCGCCGGCACCCACCCGGGCAACGTCGCCGGGGTAATGAGCCAGGGTGTTGTGAGCGGGGCCTCCGGTATCTGGGTCTCGTGGATGTGGCTTTTCGGGACGCCCTTCTACTGGGTTATAGCGCCGGTAATCCGTCGGATGCGTTGCCTGACGATGGCCGACTTTTTTCGCGAACGTTTCGGCAAAGCGGCCAGCGTGCTGTACATTATCGTGGCCGCGATGGGGATGATAGTATTCCTGGCCGGAGTTATGCTCGCCACGACCAGAACCGTACAGGGCGTCATGGGCAAGGCCATGACCGAAGAAAGCGAGATTTGGTTTTTCGGCATCTTATTTGTAACTACGGCGGTGTTTATAATCTACAGCTACTGGGGCGGGATAATAGCTGCCATACGTACCGACATGATTCAGGGCCTGATGATAATAGCCCTGTCGTTTATCGCCATTCCCGTCGCACTCGGCCGGGTGGACGGCATGAGCGGGATGCGAGCGACATTAGGGGCACAGAGCGGCAGTTATTTGAGCTTGTTCGATCCGAAAGAATTCAGTTTGCTGACTGTGCTGTTACTCTCTATAAATGCGCCTCTGACGGCGCTGGCGTTTCCGCACCTGATGAGCGTTTGTGCCGCGGGTAAGACCGAATGGGAGGGGCGCATCGGTTTTACCTACGGTAACATCCTCAAACGTGTCTGCACTATCGGCTGGTGCGTGCTCGGCCTGTGCTGGCTGGCTTATCTGCTCAACACCGGTCTGGAAATTCAAAAAGACGCCGCCTTCGGCGATGCAATCCGCGGATTACTCAGACCGGAACTCCAGGGCGTGATGCTCGCATGTGTTATGGCGGCGGCGATGTCCTCGGGCGACNNGAGAAACAGCTTGTGCACGTGACGCGAATCGTAGGAATTGTGATCGCGCTTCTGGCGCTTGTGGCCGCGATCCTGATGCGGGTTAACCTGGTAAAAGCAATACTCGACTATTTCAATATCCTTAGCCTGGTTGGAATCTCCACGGCTATGGGTATCCTCTGGCGGCGCATGAATACGACGGGGATGTTTTCCAGCACGATTCTTGCCTCGGCGACGTTTTTGATAAGCCGGTACGTCCTTGATTGCAGCCGGGATATTACCATCGGCGTGCCGATAGTGGTCGGCGTGCTCGCCGGCATAATAGGCAGCCTTGTAACAAAGCCGCCGAAGCGCCGGATGATTGAGAAGTTCTTCACAAAAATATATATCCCCATCGGCCAGGAGGACAGACTCGAATTACCGCTCGAAGAGGCCGTACCGAAATCCAGCCGCTGGTACACAGCCGGCGGGCTTTTCATTGTCAAGCCGTCGCGACAATCCCTGGTGGGTTTTGTTGTGACACTCGGAATCTGCTTAGCCTGTGTGCTTGTAATGATTGCGATACTGAAATAGATCGGAAGGAAACAGCGTGCCTGGTAATATCGGACTTGTAGGTCTTGG
>DQCG01000012.1:4964-5085 GCA_003533825.1 Phycisphaerales bacterium | reverse complement strand
CTTGTTCAGCAAGCCCTAATTACGGCTGGTATTCCAACTTGAGCTGTCGAGTAGCGTCTTAGCGTCCGCCGGTATAGGACCAGACGATGTCCCAGTCTTTCTCTTGTTTCTTTTCTCTTGG
>DQCG01000012.1:0-4834 GCA_003533825.1 Phycisphaerales bacterium | reverse complement strand
TCATTTCGCGGTGGATTTGTTTGACTCTGATCATTGACGGGAAGAGCATACTTGTCAGCAGGTAACGTTTTTCATTGCGTTCTATTTTCTCAATATCTGAAGATAATTTGTAAAGTTCGTTATTTGCCTGTTCGTGTGAATATGAATCCCCAAAAAGCTGAAAAAGCTGAGCGCTTTTGTGCATGAGTCGCATATAGGCTGCTCGGTCTGCAAGGAACAGGGGCTTGAAAGTAGCTCGGAGGATTATGAGCCGTTGGATTATTCCGGGCATATCCTCTGGTTGGTCAAGCTCCATTCTTACTTTGTAAAGTTCGTTTTTCGGAAGGTTGAATGCCCATTCGCCTAAGAGCAGCCGTTCACCATCAATGGCTCGAACTATTGGGGCGATATCATCGAGACCTGCGAGAAGATCTTCAATACTGCGGTACTGTTGTTCGTTCGGCGGTGCAATTACGCAGAGCTCTTGAATTGTTCTGCAGGCTAATTTTATTGATGCATTGCGCACCAATTGGGGGACCAGGATAGGTTCGTTCCGCATAGCGTCGGCTAATTTCAACTGTGTATGGACCACGTTCCATGCATTGTCGAGATTACCGGCTCGGGCTTCGATGCATGCTTTTGCCGAGAGAATGCGCGAGAGTTCCCTTAAGTTTGGCAGGTTGGGCAAGAGGATATCAATTCCGTCATTATAATCGCGGTCGAACCGGCATGAACGTCGATGGCTTGCCTGCTCAACAATCGACAGGGCCTGGTTTACGACGTCCTGATCAATTAACCGCTGCAATTCGGCAAGCTTGTCCGATTCGAGGGATTTCTTTATGAACTTGTCGGAGAGCCCACCCAGGTACTCCAGCAGGTTTCCTTCAGGTGCCGGCTGGGCCTTGAGCAGCAGGGCGGCGCTTTCGTAGAGCAGGGCGGCGTTCTCTGAGTCGGGGATCTCTGGCGGTATAACGTCGGCCGGCCTCATCGGCCTGTTGTCATTTTTCAAGTCCGCATAAACCCGGCGAAGCTTTGCTGCTGAGACTCCGACGGCGATAGCATAAATCAAACTCAGAAAAACCACTATGATGGCGATGATTTTCAGGATTTTCACGGTTCTTTTTCGCATTTGAATGATCCTTTCGTTGTTTACATTTACGAGTACGAATTGATGCCGGATTGCGTTGGAAGCAGACTGCTTCTGCCTTCGGCCGGGGCCGGAGGTTTTGAAACTCTGTTCTGCTGGGCTTCGTCAAGGATGCGGAGCACTGTATCGGCATAGTTGCGCAACGCTGAAGCATTGGTTATAGATGGTTTGCGTCTGGCTGAAACCAGATGTCTGGCAAGGGGGCTGTAAGGTATCTCTGTCAGTTCATCAAGGTCGGAGCGTTGCTGGTGAGCATAGTTGAGCCCACCCGATTGCCATCGGGGCAGTAAGTAATCGCTGGAGGAATTGGCCAGCCAAATTACGAATACCGCTGCCGCGGCCGAGACCAACAGACGCCTGACAGGGATCTGCCATGAGAGTTCCGGCGAGGTTTGATTCCACGCTTTTGTTGCTTCAGCGGTAATTTGCTCTTTGAGTTCGGGCGAAGGCTTGTGCAAGTGCGTTTTTCTCATGAAACGTTCGAGCTGTTCATTTTGTGTATCTTTGTCGTTCATAATATTAGGTTCTCCAACAGGGTTCGCAGCTTTTTCATGCCGTAACGGTATCGGCTTGCTACGGTATTTTGGGGCAGTCCCAAAAGCCTGGAGATTTCCAAAAATGTTTTCTGTCTGTATATTTTCATAACAATCACTTCACGCTGTGGCTGTGGTAAACGAGCTAAAGCAGTCTGCAATTGCTCAGCCATATCGTCCGGTTCTTTATGACCTTCCGACATAATCAGCCAGGATTCATCTAAACTCTTAACTTTTTGCCCTCTTTTACGGCGACTAATGAAACTGGAAGCTTCATTCCGGGCGATCCGATAAACATAGGCATCCAGATTGCGTGCCTTAGCCAATCTGTGACGCTTTTCAACAATCCTGACAAAAACCGTCTGGAGCACATCTTCGGCATCGTGTCTCGAACAAAGGACAACCAGCAGATATGCGAACAAATCGCCGGCGTATCGATCCCACATCAACTCCACAGCAGCCGGATCATTCTGTGCTAAAGCTGCTCGCAGCATATTATCAGGCAATTTCTTGTCCAAAATGTTGTCCCAGCTTCGATTCATCAGTAAAGACAGCTTAAAGCCGTCGTTTTGTCTAATATTTATAAATTTTCTGTAATTGCTCTTTTACCATACTAAAAACGCCATGAATACGAAATTGTCCGTTGTTAAAACTTGTGAATCAGGCTCTAACTTTTTCTCTTGCATACTTTTATTTTGATGCTTAAACTTAATTTTCCGTTTTTCTTAGCCAACAACTAAAACATACATAGGAGAAAAAATGATGAAGAACAAAACCATTCAACGACGCGACTTCCTGAAATCCACCATTGCTACAGGAGCCGGTTTGATCATCCTGCCGAGCGGCACACTTTCCGGCGCCAATGCTCCCAGCAACAAGCTCAATATCGCCCTGATCGGCACGTGGGGCCGGGGCGAAGCGCATTTCAATTCGATTTCAAGCGAGAATGTTGTTGCCCTGTGCGATGTGGATGAAAACCATCTCGATTTCGGCGCCAAGAGATTCCCCAAGGCCAAAAAATATGTTGATTGGCGCAAATGCCTCGATCAGAAGGATCTGGACGCCGTGGTTTGCTGCACGACGGACCACACCCACGGCCTGATCGCCAACTGGACACTCAACCGCGACCTGCACTGCTATATGGAAAAGCCGCTGGCCCATACGGTCGAGGAAACTCGCATCGTCCGGGAGAAATTCGTTGCGAAAAAGCACAAACTCGCCACACAGGTGGGCACTCAGCGCCACGCAAAGCCGAACTTCGAGCGCGTACGAGAGTTAGTCAAAGACGGTGCGATCGGCGAGCTGACTGATGTCTATGCATGGGCTAATCGCCGGATTTTCAGAAAAGGGTATCCACCGGCCCAGGGCACACCGCCCAAGACGCTCCATTATGATCTGTGGATTGGGGAGGCGCCTTACCACCCGTATAATCCGGAATACTTCAAAGGTGGTCCCGGCATGAACTGCCTGTCGTGGAACATGTACTGGGACTACGGAACAGGCCAGGTCGGCGATATGGGAAGTCACACGATCGACCTTGCCTGGAATGCGATTGACGCCGGATTACCGAAGACGGCCGAAGGCGAAGGAGAGAAATATAATCCTGAAGTCACGCCGGTTGAGTTGCACACCTCTTTCGACTTTCCGGCCAATGACTGGCGAGGGCCGATTCGCTTCCACTGGTACCAGGGAGTACCCTGGGGGGGAAACCCAAAGAATATGAACCCGAGATCGCCGAGAGGCTACGTCGATCTGACAAAGATCGGACACGGCGCGATGTTCAAAGGGACCAAAGGTTTTGTGATATGCGATTTTGATACACGGATTGTGATACCGTTCGGCGATGACGCGGACATGACGTATTACAACAAACGGTCGAAAGACGAAGTGATTCCCCCGTTGGGCCACTTCCAGAAAGAATGGATCGATGCCTGCAAAGGCGATCTCAAGACATCTTGCGATTACGTATACAGCGGCAATGCAATCGAGATGATGCATCTCGGTCTGGTGGCCTACCGCGTGGGCAAGAAACTCGAGTATGACAGTGTTCGCGGACGCGTCACCAACAGCGCCGAGGCCAACGCTCTGCTGAAACGCGAATACCGCCCCGGCTGGGTTTTCGATGGGTAAAATCACGGCAGTACGGAATCTGGATTTTGATCCGTTTACGTGGGATTTTCCTTGACGGCAAGGCCGGCAATTTGGTATAGATGGTATTAGTGAGGATCATATCCACACGGCCGGGCGCCGTGTGGATTTTGATCTTCTTTTGGGCAATTCAGGTAGTGTACAAATATGAGGAGGAGTCATTATGTTCGGGAAATTGATTTGTGCGGTTTCTGCTGTTTTATTGCTGGGTCTGGCCGGCAGCGCTTCGGCCGAACTGATCGGCTACTGGAAGCTTGATGAAAACAGCGGGACAACTACCGCAGATTCTTCGGGATACGGCAATGACGGGATTCTTAACGGGGCCACCTGGACAAGCGGGAAATCCGGCGCCGCTCTGCTTTTTGACGGGATCGACGATTACGTGCTTTGCGCCGAGAGAGAAGGAACCGGACCGGGCACGTATCCTGCCGAATTTATGCCGGAGAAATTCTCCGTATCCTGCTGGACGAAGCTAAACAACTTTGCGTATTTCAGCAGCTTCGTCGGCAACGGCATAGATACCGGCGACGATGAATGCGGATTCTTCTTCTACAACTTCGGCTGGGAAGGCGAGAACGAGCGGGACTTCGGCCTGGCGATACGGACGGAAAGCGGAATGAACTATGTCGAGACCCCGAATATCTATGAAACAGACAAATGGTATCACCTCGCCGCCACTTACGATGGGACAAATGTCAACATCTATGTAAATGGCAAATTGTCGGTCGGCCCGACGGATGTGGGCGGTCCCATCAGGTGGGTCAGCGCAACCAGCGGCAATTATCCCGAACGGTTTGCTATTGGAGTATGGCTGGACCCGGGCTACGATTTGTGGATTGACGGCATCATCGATGAGGTGGGCTTTTGGGACGAGGTACTTCCCGAAGCGGAGATAAAAAAGCTGGCGTTATCTTACAGGGCAAGCGAGCCGAGCCCCGCCGATGGTGCCAAACATCCGGATACATGGGTGAATATTAGCTGGGTGCCGGGGGCTTTGGCGGTTTCGCACGATGTTTATTTCGGCGAG
>DQCG01000295.1:2283-4931 GCA_003533825.1 Phycisphaerales bacterium | reverse complement strand
TTAGGAAGTACCGACGGCATAAAGTTGACATCAATAACCAAAAGAAGACGACTGTGAAGATGTCGTTATGGGATATACTTATGATTGTTGGCGCAGTGATGCTTTTTATGGGTGCACTTGTTGGTATACTTTGCTACACGACCTACACCGCCGGCAGAGCCGAGCATATCTGGGACGGCGATGATGGGCGGTCGTATCATCCAGAAGAGGCTCCAGGTAATCCGTCACGAAAACTCCAGGCCTATATAGGTCTGGTCACCGCGAGTATCGGATGTCTGCTGCTCCTTGTCTCAGTTCCGGCTTACCTTATCGGTAAACGCCACTGTCGATCTGACAATGATGTGGCATATAATGAGCGATGGATTCCGATCCACACGGACAAAACTTAAACATCGCAAGCATGGAGAATTGTTATGAAGTTTAACGGTATTAATCATCTGGCCATGGCGACGGGGGATATGAACGCGACGATCCGCTTCTGGCGCGATTTGCTCGGTATGCGTCTGGTAGGGGCGCTGGGTGAGCCGGGATTCCGGCATGAGTTCTTCGGGATAAGCGAGACCGACCTTTTCCATGGAAAGAAAACAAAATGAACGATGACAAACAAAATCTAAAGCTGCTCTCGATATTTCACTATGTCGTTGGGGCGATGGCGGCACTGTTCTCATGCTTTCCGCTGATTCATATTGCAATTGGATTTGCCATTCTCAGCGGCGCGTTTGACGGCAAGGACGCTCCTCCTAAGTTCCTCGGTTTGTTTTTCATTATTCTTCCCGGCATTATGATGCTTTGCGGCTGGACGCTGGCCGTGTGTATCCTCATCGCCGGCGGCAAACTCGCCCGCTACAGGGCAAGGATGTACTGCCTCGTTATCGCCGGGCTTGAGTGTATATTCATGCCTTTCGGAACGGTTCTCGGCGTTTTTACCATCGTTGTATTGATGAAGAATTCGGTCAAAGAACTGTTCGAAACCAGTAGGCCGTTCCAGCAGTAGAATTAAGCTTACTTCGCCGATATAGTGGCGGAATGATATGGCCGTATGACAAACTGTATGTTTTTTGTTTTAGAAAGGTTCACTATGGGAGAATCAAGGATAGAAATAGAAGGGTCCATGGAGAAATTTGAGTTTTTGTTGGGCGACTGGGACATGGAATACCGCGTTCTAAAAAGCTCTATGAGCGAAGCGGCGACAGGTACCGGTACCGGAACTTTCAAAAAGTTCTTAGACGATCAATACGTCCTTTTCGATTACTCATACTCTCTGACGACAGGCCCGGGACAGGCTCATGCGATTTATGCGTGGGACGAAAAAGTGAAGCTGTACCGATCCTGGTGGTTCGAGAATTCCGGAAATTTCTCTCAGGCAACGTGCAATTTTTTAGGTGACAACGCCCTGTTTTTAAATTGGCACGACAGTTTACTGGTACAAAGCTTCCGGGCGGTCGATCCGAATAAAGTCATCCTGAGAATGGAGCAACCGACCTCGGAGGGAAAGTATGAATTGGTAATGGAAGTCATATTTGCAAGGAAAAATCCAAAGTAGAATATTTGCCAACGGAACCGTCAAGGAATACCCCTATGGACTTATCCGGATAGAATTCATGGGTGAGACGACAGCCGGCCGGGTGATTTTCGGAGAGTTCGGCAGTGAGCCGCTTTTAGGAGTGACGGCTCTCGAATCGGTAGGCATAATCGTTGATCCCGTCAACAAGACGCTGAAAAGGCTGCCCGCAATTCCGTTGAAATGAACGCATCACATTCGCAAATACATAGATGGGGAAAGCCCCCCTCTACATTTTCTATGCCTCGTTGGTTAATTTGAAGTTGTCGAGGTAGAAGACGGTTTTTTTTGTGGCGTTGCTGGTGAAGCCAACCCAGGTGAGCTGGTTGAATTTGGTGTTACCGTCTTTCAGGCTTTTGAATTCTCTCGACGTCCGGCCGGGAAGCGTGACCGCTATGTCCCATGTATTGTCACTGCCGCCCAAGCCAGCGGTAATTTCAAAGCGCACCCACTGATCTACCGGCAGTTCCAGCAGAATCTTGCCCGCGACTTTAAGTTTCGTGCTTTCAATCGAGAAGCTGGGGCCGACGCCATAGGGCGAAGTGCGCCAATCTCGCCACTCGTGATTGATCCGGACATCTTTACCGATGAGGATGTCGAAGGCACAGCATGTGGTTCCGCTGCTGTGCTTGAGTTGATAGACATAGTGCGGATTCCATGTATTTTGCAGGCCGGGTGCGTCAATGATTTTCAGGCTCCGCTTTCCGGCCGCAGCGGTCTCGTCGGTGACAACGATGGCATCGCCCCTGTTCTCGACATTGCACTGGGCGCTGCTCGGCTGCTGTCCGACGGGAACCGTCTCGAAGTTGTCGTTAATGGAAACGGGCGGCGGGTCGGGCGCGACTTGAAGCTCCGGAAATCTCACGCTCGCGGCCTTTCTTATCCAGCGCCGGTCGCCGTAAACTCCGGCCTGGGTATAATCAAACGGCTTGAAGCCGAGCCCAACGGCGGGTGAATTCGGATCCAGTCGAAAATCGTATCTGTCCGGATCGACAAACATCGGGTCGGCAACAATAGAATTTTTGTCCCTGCCCAGTTGACGCCACTGCTGAAGTGACAGCCCGGCCGGTTTGACGTCCTCGCCGGC
>DQCG01000295.1:869-2138 GCA_003533825.1 Phycisphaerales bacterium | reverse complement strand
AGGATGTTGTTGCGGATGATGTTTTCCTTGCCGTAGTGCTGGTGGAAGCCGCCGGTTTTGGTGTTGTAAACGAGATTGTTCTCCATCACGATTCCGGTACTGCCCTCGTCGGTGTATAGTCCCCAGCCCCCGTAACCGTAGGAATAGACATCGTGAAATATGTTGTCGCTTACGACGGTTCCTTCGGACGGGCCGAGCGTGTAAATGCCGCCCATGTCACTGAGCACGCCCCAGCCGATGTGGTGCACTTTATTGAAGCGGATAATGTTGCGTTTCGACAGGCTTTCGGAATAACCCCATCTCCAGCCGACCGACAGGCCCGTATAGAAAAAGTCGCCGACGTCATTGTGCGTGACGTTGTTGTCGCCGCTCTGACCGATCCAGATGCCGACGGCCGAGGTGTAGATGCGCCCGCCCGAGCGGATGATGTTATTATCAACCGTGATGTGACTCGTGCGGGAAGGCTCATCGGGTGCTATCCGTCCCTCGCCGATTCGCACGCCGCCGGCGCCGAGGTCGTACAGATAGCAGCGACTCAGCAGGCAATCTTTGCAGCCCTGCCTGAACCACACCGCGTAGGTCGCACTATGCCTTACCTCGCAATCGGCAATGGTGATATTGCGTGCGCCGTCGGCCATGATTGCGGCCTCGGTGACATATGCTGCCTGATACGGGTAATAGCCCGTCCGGGGCAGCAATTCCTGGTTGTGTTCGAACACAAGATCCTTAAGCGTGACATGCTCTACGAATTTGGAGTTCTCTGGTTCACCCTTAAAGATTACCAGTTTTTTAATAACCGGGGCGACAACCTTTGCAGTAGCGGGATTCTCCCCCGGCAGCGGCATGTAGCTGAGCATGCCGTCACGCGACAGGAACCACTCGCCGGGCTCATCGAGAGCCGTTTTGAGATTTTCCAGGTGATAGCGTGTATTCGCCGGCCAGCCGGAATAGCTCTTGAGCTTTTCGCCGACCGTGATTATCGCGCTGTTGCCCATGTCAATTTCTGCCAAAAACCGCCGTGTGATGCACCATTTGTGATAGGCGACGAGCGTGACATCTTTCAATTCATCGGTGCTCAGGTTTTTAAGCGGCTCCAGGTCATCGGTGCGAACGCTCGTAGTACGGCGGAATTTTCCCCGCTCGCCCTCGATCGGCACTTCGGCGGATTTGCCCATGTAGTTGTAGAACTTGTTCGGCATCCGCGCCCGCACCGCCCGGCGGCCGTTGACGAACAATTGTTCGAAATACCACTTGCCGGCGGCGACGTCC
>DQCG01000295.1:0-759 GCA_003533825.1 Phycisphaerales bacterium | reverse complement strand
CCGCTGTCCGGGGGCGTGAGGACAAAAGGCTCGTTCAAGGTGTAAGTTCCATCTGCAACGATCACCTGTAAAGGTTCCGTGATTGATACCACCAATTTCAAACGCCTTATCGCATCCCTCGCTCCGGCCAGCGATGCGAGCGGTCCATCCGTCCGCGCACTGTTCGGCCGGGCCAGTTTCCCGGACCAACTGTCGCTGCCGTCCGGAGAAACATACAGATTCATCGCTCCGGCCGACTGAATCCACAAAAACAAAGCTGTCAGGGCGCAGACCGAATACCACTTCAATGTCGAGCAATTCTCTCTCATGTCACTTCACCTCATATTTGAACAGGACTAAAAAAACCGGTAGTCTGCCAGCTTCGATTAGGCAGGTTGTCATTCCGCACTTGATGCGGAATCCAGGATGCCAACGATTCTGGATTCCCGCTTTCGCGGGAATGACAAGCTATAGAATCAATCATGACAGAGTACAAACGCTTTTCATCAGGCGGTCAGATTTTCCCATTTGATTCCGACCTTCTTCAGTGCGTAGCCGAGCTCGCTCATGTAATCGCCGTAGCCGGTCATCCAGTGGAATCCAGGCATCCGCTCGGCAAGCGTCAAGTCGTCACACGCATAGCCGATATCAATCTGCGAACGGCAAACGTCCATAAACGGCGCATCGAGAATCTTACCCAGCAGGCCAACCCATCGCTGGGCCTTAAAATCAGGAATGATATTGGTGATAACCTGACCTTTGCTCATCTCGACTTTCGGC
>DQCG01000432.1 GCA_003533825.1 Phycisphaerales bacterium | reverse complement strand
ACTGACGGACTGCGTATTTTACGGCCTATCCGGCTCTTCTATTTCTTATAGCGTTTGTCAGGACCAAAATGTAGATGACAAAATCGGGAAAATTTAAAATAAATTCCAAAAAAGGCGAAAAAATGGCGATATTGGGCTAAAAACGGCGTTATTCAGGATTTTTTTTGTTATATCATTCATAGGATCAGCATGGGCAACAAGTAACATGTTGTCCATCCTACCTTTCTTCTTTCAGGCACGGATTTACACGATTTATTCAGATATTTCATATTTCTTCGTGTTGAATCATCCTTCGAGTGCCCCGTACCCCTATAATTGCCTCCAGGCGGGCGGGCGCCGCCGGGCGGACGTTATATGTGGCTGCTCGCAGCAGAATTATCTGACAGGGCTTAAGGTATTATTGTGTATTTTTTCGCTGAAATCGGGGTTTTTCCGGATGTTTGGCGGACGGGCGTATCAGACGGTGTAAATTTTGGCGACTATTCTCTTATGTCGGACTCTCGGAAGGACGATAAAAGTATTGGTTTTAGCGTGATAAAAAAGCAAGGCATACACCGAATCCAGGCAATTTAATAGAGGTATAAGGGATATACTGGAAATGTTCGGGAATCATACATATCCGATTGGCGTGGATATGGGGGATGATGCCCTGACGCTGGTCCAGATGGCCAACGGCTCGGACACCGTCCGTCTACATGCGGCCTACAGCATCGAATACCCGCCGGACATGAAACCCGGCAGCGCCCCATGGCAAAGATGGGCTATCGAGGCCACGGCCGGATTGGTCGCGAGCGGACGGTTCCAGGGCAAAAAGGTTATAGCAGCGCTGCCGGCCGGCGATGTGTTCGTCGATACCATACCGATGCCCAAGGCGCCCGAAGGCGAATTGCAGAATGCCATACTCAACAATTTGAAGCCCAAGCTCCGGATCAACCCGGAAGATGTGCTGATGGAGCACGTCAAGGCCGACAGCGAGAACATCCTCGTGATGGCGACCGACAGAACAAAGCTCTACAGGCACCTGGCGATATACGAGAAGGCCCGCCTCAAGGTCGCATCCATCTCCGTCTGGCCGATGGCGGTTTTGAAGTCTTATACCCATCTCTGGGCAAAGCACATGGGGCAGGACGACAATCCGGTTATGCTGCTCGATATCGGAAAGAGCTGTACAAACATCGTCATCTGCGACAGCACGAGTCTGTACTTCGCCCACACGGCCCCGGTGGGGGCCAAGCACCTCGATATCGACAGGATGGCCGATCTGCTTGATTCCCAGATGGACATGTGCCGGGTAAGGTTCAGATCGATCCACAAAAGGCTCCAGGTGAATCAAATAATTTTCGTATCCGGCCACGCCGTGGACAAGGAAATCTACACCAAAATCGCAAAGCGGGCGCAGATGTCGGCACAGATCGGAGATTGTTTCGAGGCGGTCGGAGCTGCCCGCCCCGCCAAGGCCGGCCCCGAAAACCGTGCACCGCACGCAAACTGGATCACCGCTATGGGACTTAGCCTGTCATAAAACGCTCAGCCCGCAGATACAAGCGACCACAACCGACCTACCCTCCGCTTTATTCTTCAATTTAATCAATTCGTAAACAGAATTAAACTTCGTATCTTGATTCTCGCCGTCCGATTAACTAATACCAATTGCGTATAATTAATGCGCTTATTCGCATCATCTCTGAAAGCGTACCACTTGTCATTTCGAGCGCAGCGAAGCGTAGTCGAGAAATCTTTTTAATAGATTTCTCCACTTCGGGCCACTTTGTGGCCCTACGGTCGAAATAACTAAAGCGCAAATCATAATCACAATTGGAATAATTCTCTAATTCTCGTTTCCCGCCGTCACCTTAAAAGCGATATTGCAGCAAGAAACTGACAGCCGGCTTCATTTCGAGTCTCAGGTGGTTTGGCAAATCCTGGTTGTCTTCGTAGTCGAGATAGAAGTACTGCACGTCCAAACCGACATTGAAATTTTCTGCGAACCAGTATTTGATTCCCGCAGCGACTGTGTAGATTTCAGGCGTATTGGCTAATGGGATAGAGCCGGATGCTTCGAGTATTACTTCCAACGCATCGAACCTGAAGGTCCTTTCGGCGCCTAATCGAACGGCGAATTTCGCATACGAACGTTCAACCGATACTCCCGAGCTATCGAACTCATAATCGAAATCCATTATGGCGAATTCCGCTTTCGGGCTGAGGTATCCCAAATCATATTTCGCCCCGAAGCGATAGATATTGAAGGATGTTTCATGGTCGAACGATTCACCTTTGACAAACGTCTGTGACCGGGTGGTCAAATCCTTCTCCAGGACGCCGGATGAATCGAAAGTCATAAACCTCAGACCGATGTACGGCGTGTACCTGCCCTTTCTGTAAAAAAGATCGATATCCAAATAAGTGGTGTCATCGATATCGAGCTCATCGAAAGTGGGACGCCTGATATCCGAGGAGCCCGGTTCGCCGCCGGCGGGTGTCTGGAGGTATCCGGATATCGGGGCGTAACCTTGTCTTACGGAGATGCCGAATTCGTCTGCTGTTGCAACCGAAGGAATAAGGAAAAAAAGCCCGGCCGCTAAAAGGGACCAAATCGAGGCGTTTAGCGATTTCGTGTATTCGTTATTCTTTGTTTTGTTTCTATACGGCTCCGACATTCATCTCTTCCTCAATCTCAGAAATTCGTAACGTCCTAATAATTACATCTATACCTGCACAATTTTAAGCCCATTATCATAAATGATTGTCGATATGAATATAACAACAATTTCAATATCATTTCAAACAAATCTACTAACTATTTATTGGTCATAGTCCCATTGTATTTTTTTTATAAATTTAACAGAACGACGCGCATATACGTATTACTACGTATTTTTGACTGGAAAGAGCTGAGTCACTTATGTCTGTTTTAATAATGGTCGATAAGATATTTTTACAACAATGGATATTCGGGAGGAATTGCGGAAAATGCTTATACGAAAACGTGTTATCGGCTCATGGCACAGCAATTTGCTGTTTGCCGGTATCCTGTTAATCTGCGGAATTATCCCATTTATGGGTATTTCACTGGCCGGCAGCTTTCCTTCGAGCTGGCAGTTGAAACACGAGGCATTTCACGCCGTCATAGAAACACTTGGCTGCATGCTGGCACTTGGAATTGCCGGTTTTCTCCTTATGCGGCAGAGTGAAAAGGGCAATGAATACAAGCTCTGGCTGGGGTGCTCAATGCTGAGTATGGCAATTCTGGATGCGTTCCACGCCAGTGTCGAACCCAGTCGCGAATTTATCTGTCTGCACAGTACGGCACAATTCATCGGCGGGGTTTTCATCTCTCTGATCTGGCTGCCGGAGCGATTAACCAAAACCCGAAACGCAAAGCAACTACCCAAGGCTTTTGTTGCCGCGGCGGGTTTGTTTGGTGTAATATCATTAGTCTTTCCCGAGATACTGCCGGCCATGATGAGCAATGGGAGATTCACATTTATCGCCCAGGCGCTGAACATCACGGGAGGGGCCCTGTTCTTTGCCGGGTTGGTGTACTTTACCAGCCGGTTCTCACGTGACCGAGACAATACCCATCTGCTGTTCGCCGCATACTGCCTTATGTTCGCTGTCTCGGGGCTAACCTTTGGGCGATCGGGAATCTGGGGCGCAGGGTGGTGGTTTTCGCACCTGGTTCGCCTGGGAGCTTATGTCATCGCGTTCAGTTACGTTTCCATCAATACCGCTGCAGAGTACCTGCGCCTTACCCAAGAGGAGGCACTGGACAAAATTAATAAATGCTTTTTGGGCTTCGGTCCGAATCCGGATCATAATATTAATAAAATCATCGAGACTGCGGGACTTATTTTCAAAGGTACATTCGCTCTTTATAACAAGGAGGAAAAGAATATTTTGCGCACAATCGGAGGGTGGAATATTCCGGAGGATTTCAAACTACACGACAACAAAGAAGGCCATATCTGTTCCGATGTGATAAGCAGCAATACAGATGAACCGCTTGTAATAAACAGTCTGGATGAGACGCCTTATGCCGAAACCGATCCCTATGTCACTCAGTATAAGCTCAAGGCCTATATTGGCTGTGCCGTTAAAGTCAACGGCAGGGCCGTCGGTTCCCTGTGCGTTGTCTTCGGGAAAAATAAAGCTTTCAATTCCAACGAGCTGAAAATTTTCTATATCCTCGCCGAGGCACTTGGGGTCGAGCAAGAGCGCAAGAAAGCGCAAGAGGTTCTGGAAAAGCTCAACACGTATCTTAAATCAATTGTGCGCGAGCTCAAACGTGCCAATAAGGAGCTTGAGGAATTTGCATACATAGCAGCCCACGACCTGAAGACGCCGCTGCGGGGTATCGGAACCCTGGCCGAGTGGTTTTCGACAGATTATACGGACAAGTTCGATGCACACGGCCAAAAACAGATTAAGATGCTAACAGAAAGGGCGAGGCGTGTAGATAAGCTGGTCGACAGCATCCTTCAATATACCAGCGTCGGACAGATCAGGGAAGAAAAGGAGCGGTTGGATCTGAACATGATGTTGGACGATATAATTCGTGAGATTGCCCCGCCGGAAAACATTAACATTACCATCGAGAATAAGCTGCCTGTCCTGATGTGCAAGAAAACGCACCTCAGACATGTCTTTCATAACCTGTTGAACAATGCCGTAAAGCATATGGACAAGGAAGAAGGCAGGATCAAAGTCGGTTGTACGAAGGATGAATATTCCTGGAAATTCAATGTCTCCGACAACGGCCCGGGAATCGACCGGAAATACTTTAAAAAGATTTTCAAGATATTTAAGACGCTTTCGCCGTCAGATGAAACCGAATCCACCGGTATCGGCCTGCCTATTGTGAAAAAAATCGTTAGCATGAATGCCGGCAGAATCTGGGTGGAATCCGAAGTCGGCAAGGGAAGCACGTTCTTCTTCGCATTGCCGAAACAAGAAGAAAATGCGGAAAGCGAGAAACTCCGGGCCGATATCGTTAGTTGAAAAATGCTGAACGACAACGCACAGGCAGAGCTTGTCTTATTGCCGGATTTAGTCCTGTCCGTTACAAACTGCTCAGACAGGATCAATTCGATAATTATCCCGTTATCATATAAAAAATATAGCCACAGAGGGCACCAGGATCACAGAGAAATAAAAACAGGTAGGGTGGGCCTCGGCCCACCGATCGAATCTAAATACCATATACGAACGACCAAAGACGAGTCTTAACAACGAAGTTCACGAAGGACGTAGAGAAACGATGAAAATAGTCAATCCGTCGCGCATCGCGGCCGGATTTACGCTCCGCTCCAATATCGAAGATCCGGCTTTTCTTGGACGGAATCAATTTCAAGGCCCCCATCGAGAGGGAGAAATGAGTAAGGCATCCCCCGATTTCGGCCCACTGTCATTCCCGCGAAGGCGGGAATCCAGTCGTTTTCTTTCCCGAACAAAATCGCTGCTGAACTCTTTAAATCCCCGCCCCGGATTTCCGTCAACACCTAAAACAAAAGCCTGATCCCTTTTCTTCCCGCAATGCTACGGATTTTATGTGGTTGTTTAATCAAAACTTTTTTTGACTAAATATTTACTTGAAAAGGCTGACTTAGTAGAATATATTCGATCTTGATAGTTGATCTTGGTATTTGCAGCTAAGGGCGGAATTTCTGATGTGTATTAATATTGAACTTTAAGGAATTTCATTTAT
>DQCG01000121.1 GCA_003533825.1 Phycisphaerales bacterium | reverse complement strand
AATCCCGGCCCCCGGGAATGCTAATGTTAAGAAGGGCTGGGAACTGTAGTCTTGTTTTGACAACTCCGGCCCAATTTATACGCTGCCGCCAGATCATGATTCAATGCGAGGGAGTATGATATGGAAACGAAATATAAAACACATCTAATACTTGGCGTTATTTTGCTCTTTATTAGCCCGCCTTTTTCCCCTGGAGCAGATTTATGGGCGAAAGAGGATAGCAAATACTTAGAAGCTGTCAGGGAGTTTGCGGACAACGTGCTTAAACACGGCAGAGATACTTACGGCCCCAAGCATACTCCCCTGTTTGTAGACGGCCTGAATATCCACACCCACGAGCCGGTGAAATGGATAAGCTCGGAGGGTGAGAAATGGATTCTTTCCAATTTAGCTTCCCAACAAAATCTTTTCCGAACGCTGGACGGCCTTACTAAGATAACCGGCGAACCGAAATACCGGAAGGCTGCTATTGAGGCTATTGAGTATGCATTTGCGAATCTCCGAAGCCCAAACGGTTTGATCTATTGGGGCAACGTTACTGCATACGATGCTAAGAAAGATAACGTGGTCGGTCGTGGGAAACCGTATAGTCATGTTCTTAAATCCAACCTTCCACACTACGAACTCATGTGGCAAGTTAATCCAGAAGCAACGAAGAATTTCATAGAGTCCTTCTGGTCCGCCCATGTGAAGGATTGGTCGAATCTGGCCATGGATCGAATCGCTTCATTCACAGATGTTTTGGAGGAGCCTTGGAAACACACATATACAGATGGGCCAGCCTTCTTAAAGAGGGGTGGCATTTCCTTTTTCACTACCGGTATTGATTTAGCCTACGCGGCCGCTGTTTTGTCAAAGCTCTCAGGAGATAAGGAACCTCTTCTATGGGCCAAACGCTTGATTCGCCGATACGTAAGAACACGACATCCGAAGACAGGCATTAGCTACTGGATGTACACGACGCCGTCAGAAACTGTTCTCGATTCATACGACAGTATCATGAGAAAACTTGTACCCGGTACAACTGAATTCCTGCCAAGCGAATTCCCGTGGTCCATTTACACCAACCCACTGTACCGCAAGACAATGTACGGTCAGCATATGCCTACCCCGAGCATACCAATCAACGCCCAAGTCTCTGACTGGCAGAACCAGTTTTTGGTGGCAGATGTATTGGCTGAGGAGGGAAACGTGTTTAAGCAGTGGGCTCTTGAGGAACTTACAGCATTCGGTCGAGCCAGTTATCGCAAGGAGGATAATGCCTATGTGCCGATACTCACCGACGGAACGAATATCGAAGGTTACATCGTCAAAGTAACCAGTGGCATGTTGGGGCCCAGCGATGCAGCTTTGGAGCCACTCCCGGTTAGTCCATCAGATCTATGGGCATATGCGATGGGTTATCGTGTCACCAATGATGCGTTCATGTGGGAAATGGCTCGAAACATTTCAAAGGGCAATGAATTTGGTGATATAGGAGCAACCTCAAGAGATCGCCCCCAGCTTGATCATACCACGAATTGCTCAAATCCTTATGCTCTGTTGGCCTTCTTGGAGCTATATCAGGGAAACGGCAAAGCTGAGCTTCTTCATATGGCTAAGAGAATTGGCGACAATGTTCTGGCCAAGAGGTTTCACAAAGGATACTTCGTTGCAAGCAAAGAGCACGTTTACACGAAGTTTGACGCGATTGATTCACTCGCCTTCTTACACTTACACCTAGCACTTGTAACAGACAATATCAAAATACCGCAAGCATGCCCAAGCTTGCCCTACTTTTATTGCTCTTACCGTGGCAAAGATTGGGCGAATGACAATGCGATACTGTATACCCGCACCGAATCAGCCGATCCACCTTTTTCACTTTTAGAGGCAGTAGGTTTGGGAAACATTGAAGAATTGAAGTCAATACTCTCAAAAGGTACTGATGTGGATGGCTTTGAGAGTACGTTCTTCAAGACTGCCCTACATGAGGCAGCGAAGGCCGGACACAAAGAAATAGTCGAATTGCTCATTGCTGAGGATGCCCAAATTGACGCAAAGGATTCTTGGCCCGGTCTTACACCATTACACTATGCAGCAGCAGGAGGCCACATTGAGGTAGTTAAATTGCTGTTAATTAAAGGTGCTGACATTGATGCAAAGATAACAGCATACGTTAGGACAACAGCATATACTACAGGTGACACAGCATTACACTCCACGATAAGAGCAGATCATAAGGATATTGCTGAGCTAGTTATAGAGAAAGATGCTGATGTGAATGCTAGAAATAATGACGGCCGGACACCTCTCGATATCGCGGTTGATCGAGGCCATACAGAAATCGTAGAACTGCTGCGTAAACATGGTGCCAAAGAATAATCAGGATATAGAAAGACAAGCAGCCTGCTACCGGCCGTTCCGGCCTCGATCGGAAAGTATAAAATCACTTCTCTTAACTTGCGAACAACCGTTCAATGTGGTCAGTTATATGCAAATGTTAGCGGTAATTGTGCATTTTGGCGTCTGCCTTATCATTCGGGCAGATTCGGCAGGCTTTTTTGGCCGTGTCGGCGGGCCTCTGCGGTCATCAGTTTTGTCAGCTCTTTTTTGATATCTTCCGGCAGAGTTGAGGGCTGATAACTTTCCAGCAATTTTTCCACTTCTTGATGTGCACGCTGTCCGAGCGTAAGAGAGCCTTTTTCTTCCCATCGCGACCTGCGGGCGCGGTCGATGACCGGGCCCGGGAAAAAGTACTCGGTCTTGAGATAACGCCGGGTGTGTTCTGAAATGAGCAGGTGTTTTTCTTGAAGCAGTTCCCGGAATATTCCCATCGCCGGGAAGTCCTCTTTCGGTTCGATC
>DQCG01000334.1:1811-4009 GCA_003533825.1 Phycisphaerales bacterium | reverse complement strand
GCATGACAGTGCCATTAGTGTCCGGTACTATATTAATTTGGTATTTAACAAAACTCGCTTTCGCGGGAATGACGGAGCGGAGATGGAATGACAATGTTATTTCTTAGACAGGGAAAATTAAAGGTGTACGCCTGCCCCTTAGGGGCGAGCGACGAAGCAATCTCGTCTTTGGCAACAGACCACTCCGCGGAAATGACAAACACTGTTACCGCAACAAAAAATAGATAAGGGTCTAAACGCAAATAAATAAACCTGATCCCCTGGCTCATTCAGCATTCTGCTGCAACACATCAGAGGATGGATCACTATCACCTCATGCTTGACGCGTATCCGGTGAATCCTTTTGGTGAGAGACTATTGTAATATAGCGGTAGATATGTTATAATATTTTATGTCGTTATAAAGCTTATCGGCCGTCTGCAGCGGTGCTTTATGATTTGTGGACTTGGCCATCCCTGACGGGACCGGTCTGAACGAGAAGGGTTACTACTCATATGAGATACCTGTGGCAGAGCTATTCGTGGATTCTTACTTTCCTTGCTGTATTCAATCTTGCCCTCAATCCTTCTACTACGGTCCGTGCACAATCCACGGGACACCTTACGGCGGAGACGATCCGGATAAACGAGTTCATGGCCGTGAATGATATCGGCCTGGACGACGAGGATCGGGATGAAGCCGACTGGATTGAGATATACAATCCCGGAACGGACACAGTCGATCTGACGGGCTGGTATCTGACAGATGACGACAACGACCTGAGAAAGTGGGCGTTTCCGGCAGTGATGCTCGGGCCCGATGCTTATCTGGTTGTTTTTGCATCCGGGAAGAACCGGACGGACCCGTTGGGGATATTGCATACGAATTTTAAGCTAAGCGGCAGCGGCGAATATCTGGGTTTGGTCCATCCGGACGGCAGGACCGTGGTTTCGGAATTCTTTCCATCCTATCCCAGGCAGGCCCCCGATGTTTCTTACGGCCCCATCGGCAGTACGGCAGAAACCGTACTCTTAATGCCCGGGGCGCCGGCCAGGGCCCTGGTTCCACGTAACAGCGCACTGGAACCGAATCCGCGGCAATCGGATACACTGCGTCCCTGGACGCAGGAAGACTTAGATGATTCATCATGGCAGGCCGGCACAACCGGTGCCGGCTACAACTACCAGGGACTGATTGGTTTGGATGTCTCTACGATGCGAAACAGTAATACTACGGTATATGTCCGCGTACCCTTTACGGTGGAGGATCCCTCGGCAATCCAGGCCATGACATTGCGCATGCGTTTTGACGACGGGATGATCGCCTATATTAACGGGCACGAGGTAGCCCGGTACAACGCCCCGGCCCCGGGCACAGAGAGATGGAACTCCAGCGCATCGTCCAGCCGGTCCGGCAGCATTGCTGTTAATCCGGTCGATTTTATCATTCCGGAATTCGACTTCCTCCATGTGGGGACAAACATGCTGGCCGTGCAGGGGCTGAACAATCAGACGAACAGTTCGAGCCTGCTGGTACTTCCCGAACTGCTGGCAACGGTATCTACGGCGGGCGGCTCGTCATACCGGTATTTCCCCACACCGACGCCCGGAATACCGAACAACGCCGGGGTAGATGTTTTAGGGCCNNATCATTTCCGATACGGACCATTATCCGAGGATGCCCGCCGAGAACGAGGACCTGCAAATCACCGCACGGATCGAGCGGTCCTTCGATATGGTTGATACCGTCATGTTGCACTATCACGTGATGTTCGGCTGGGAAGAGGCCGTACCGTTACTGGATAACGGTTTGAGCGGCGACGGTAACTACGGCGACGGTATCTACGGGGCTCGAATTCCCGCCGCCCAGTACGCCGCCGGACTAATGGTTCGCTGGTACATCACCGCCACAGATACCGCCGGACGCAAATCGCGGTTCCCGACACACATCGACCTGCTGAATTCTCCCAAGTATTGCGGGACCGTGGTCGAGGACCCGAGCCTGACAAATCCGCTGGGAGTGCTGCACTGGTTTATCCTGAATCCGAATGCCGCCAACACCGACGCCGGAACCCGCTGCTCGCTCTATTACGACGGGCAGTTCTACGACAATGTATTGATTAATATTCACGGTCAATCCAGCAGGAGCTTTCCGAAGAAAAGTTACGACATCGATTTCCATCCCGGCTATAACTTCAAATGGGCCGACGGACAGCCGCG
>DQCG01000334.1:0-1801 GCA_003533825.1 Phycisphaerales bacterium | reverse complement strand
GATATCAACCTGATGACGACCTATCCCGACAAGGCGCAGATGCGCAACATACTGGCCTATGAGACATACCGGGATGCGGATTGTGCCTACCACTGGGTGTTTCCGGTACGGGTCCAGCAAAACGGGGACTTCTGGGGCACGGCCCATGTGATGGAGAACGGCGACGAAGACTGGCTGATTCGAATGGGCCTGAATGCCGAGGGGGCACTTTACAAGATGTACAACAAATTCGACAGTCCGAGTCACGCCAAAAGCGGCGCCGAAAAGAAGACACGCAAGTATGAAGACAACACCGATTTGACCGAACTCTACAACGGCCTGAGCCTCTCAAGCCAGGCACGCCGGCAATATGTCTATGACAACGTGGATGTCGCGCAGGTCGTCAACTTCCTGGCTGCACGCGCAATTACCGGAGACGTCGACTGCTGCCATAAAAACTACTACTTTTACCGTGATACGGGCATCAGTGATGAATGGCAGATGTGGCCGTGGGACGTTGACCTGAGCTTCGGACGAGTGTGGAATTCCTCGGAGACTTACTGGAACGAAGAGCTTATTCCAAATACGCGTCTGTTTGTCGGCCAGGGCAACCGTATGCCGAACGCCATTTTCAACTCCCCGGAAACGCGACAGATGTATTTGCGGCGCGTTCGAACGCTCATGGACGAATTTCTAAAGGGGCTGAACACACCGGAGGAAGAACTGTATTATGAGCCGCGTATCGATTTCCTGGCGGCTCTCATTGCCCCGGATGCGGCCCTGGACGCCGCCAAATGGAATTCACATGCCTGGGGTCACGGCTCGACGGCTCCAAATTACCCCCAATCGCTGACCGAAGCCGTTAACGAACTGAAGTATTACTACCTGCCCGAGCGCCGGCGACAACTGTTCTACGGCCTTGCCTCCGGGGCCCGAGAAATACCCGGCGCCCAGCCGGCCGGCACGGTTATAAATTTCGGGGCTATCGAAACCAATCCCCCCGGCGGCAACCTGGATGAGCAGTACATCCAACTGCGAAATCCGAATGGTTACGCGGTGGATATTTCCGGCTGGAAGCTGAGCAGGGGGCAGGATTCGAAAATCCATCTTTTTACGTTCCGCGGAGGCACGGTCATTCCGGGAAACGGTACTATTTACGTCGCCGCCGACCGGGTGGCTTTTCGCTCACGGAATACATCTCCCACAGGCGGACAAAGCTTGTTTGTTGTCGGTGACTTCAGCGGCCGGCTTGCAGCTCGAGGCGAAATTCTTAACCTGACCAACCGGCAGCAGGTAACGGTAAATTCCACCACAACACCCCAGGCCGGCGGGCGATGACAGCGATAAGCTTAGACTACTTCCGGCTTGCCAATCCCGGGGACATACTTAATTCCAACCGATGTCTGCGTCCCAAAGCGGGTAGCGGGTAGGATGGGCAACTCGTTTGCCCATACTGTCAATATAACGTGACCCGAACCGCATGGACAGGAAACCTTCACATCCTACAGGCTGAGTGGAGCCGAAGGATAACAAACCAGCAATCTAAATAATCAATTTATGGCTTAGCTATAGCAAACCTGTCCTGAGCATCGTCGAATGGATAATCAATCACCACCCCTGTCATTATCAAGCACAACTCATCAAAAAATTTACCGGATACCTTTAATTACCCCCGCATGTTAATGCGCCTTTTTTAGTTATTATTTTCCCTTCTCCTCTCAGAATTTTATTTAGAGGCGCATTAACGTGCGCCGACAGATTATAAAAGGTAATCATAATGATAACCGCTATCTGCCGTTAAGTAGCAAGTGGATTCGGCCGA
>DQCG01000175.1:2186-3867 GCA_003533825.1 Phycisphaerales bacterium | reverse complement strand
GGCCGTGCGTCCTACGCGATAGGAAATATTTCCCATGTGACATAAGGCGGTCGATAGATACCCGTCGAGGATATCGGCGTTAAGGTCGCTGACCTTCCGGCTTCGCACGGCCTTGATGAAATTGGCGTGGTGGCTGCCGCCGCCGGTTACCTTGAACTGCCTGATTTTCTTATCATCGTAGTCGTATGCCCAGCCGCCCGCGAAGTAGCCGCCCTCGCATTCGATTACCGTATCGGCGCGGGTCCGGCGATAAGTCAGATCCATGGCCGAATCGCCTTTCTTACGCGGCAGGTTCCGCATTTCAAAAATAATCGGCGCCGGCTCGTAGTCGAAGTACGCTACCTGCGTGTTCGGCGTCTGCCTGTCGTCGTCCCAGAGAAACTCCCCGCCGAAACTTATCGCCCTCGGCGCCAGCGTTTTGTAGCCCAGCGCCCAGCGGCAGACGTCGAGGAAATGTATGCCGTTATTGCCGAGGTCGCCGTTGCCGTACAGCCATTGCCAGTGCCAGTCGTAATGCAGATTCTTTCGCATCAAAGGCTCAAGTGACGCCGGACCGGTCCATAGGTCATAATTTATATTTTCGGGAACCTGCTGAGGGCCGTTGACTTTACCGATAGGGCCGCGCGGGCTAAAATAATAGCAGCGGGCGCGAAGTATCTTCCCGAGTTTTCCCTGCCGGATATATTCGAACGCCTCGGCAAGGCCCTCATCTGAGCGGCGCTGAGTTCCGGCCTGCACTATCCGCTTATATTTCCGTGCCGCCTCGACCATCTTGCGGCCTTCCCAGATATTGTGCGAGACCGGCTTTTCGACGTAAACATCCTTACCGGCCTGGCACGCCCAGATGGTGACAAGCGAATGCCAGTGATTCGGCGTGGCGGTAATAATCGCATCGATATTCCTGTCCTCCAGCAGCTTGCGAACGTCGACGTAGGTATCCACTTTTTCATTGAGCTCTTTGAATTTCCCGACCTCGCGATCGATCAAATTCCGATCCACATCGCAAAGAGCCACTACCCGGACGCCGGGGATCTTGCTGAAGTATTTGATGTGATTGCTGCCCTGGCTGCGGAAACCCACTACTGCCACTCGAATATCATTATTGGCGCCGAGAACGCGGGAATAAGGCGCGAGCGCTGCGGCGGAACCGCCGATAAGGGAACCTTTCAAGAATGTGCGGCGTGAAAGAGATTTCATAATCGTTCTCCAAAAATTAGCGATTTCTAAACGGCGATTCAATCAAAGCACAGTGCGTAATGCTACCAGCTTTCTGCCGGAAAAGCAACTGTTATCCAATTATCCCCCATCTCAAAATGTACTATTTTTCAGTCACTTCTTTAAATTTATCGTACACCTTTCGGTCGTCGTCGCAGCCGTTGAACTCAAACGGCTGATACTGGTTGACGTTTTTGTGCATGAAGCCCCACGAGCAGCTGTTTTCAACACTGGCCTGCAGCGCCGTGGCGGCCACGTTGCCGACCTTGTCGTCTTCATTGCAGACAATCGGCTTGTTATATTTCTTCAACGCACCAATCCTTTGGGGGATATCCTTAACTTTCGTTCCGTTGAAATGAATCAAAATAAAGTCCGCTTCCTTCGCTACCAGGTCGTTCATTCTGCCGTGGCCCAATCCGCTGGTTGAGACGAGCAGGCCGGGCACAGTCTTTTTTACAAGGCGAAT
>DQCG01000175.1:1493-2078 GCA_003533825.1 Phycisphaerales bacterium | reverse complement strand
TGACGGCATTCACAACACCTTTTTTCACCGCCTGCTCATCGCGCAGGATTTGATCCTGCCTTTGATAAAAGAGCCCCAGAATGACGACCATGCCGTGCTTGTCGCACTCGTCGATGACTCGCTTAATCCGGCTCAAATAATTTTTCCGCAAAGAGCCGTCCGGCCTGAAAGCCGAATTGACCGCGCCTTCATAGCCCGGAAATCCGCCCTGCAAATTCAGCGTAAACGCCCGAACACCGCTTGAGTTGTATTCCGCAATCCTGGAGATAAAACGGTCGGTATTTTCACCCGGATCGAAATCCTTCCGCTTTCGGTCTTCGAACGTGCTGTTCACCATCCGCACATTCATCATCAGCCCCTCAGCGGCTGCTCCGGGACAGGTAATCTGTCCGTCAATCTGCCATTTCACTCCGTCAATAGAAACAGTAGTCCCCCCCACAGCAGATACAGCACACAAAAAAATCGTTAAACAGAATATTCGTTTCATAACAAAATTGTACGACAGCCGGCCCCGCTTTTCAAGAAGCAATGATTATTAAAACTTGATGGAAATAAGTTATTACAAAATATGATACCATTATTCCC
>DQCG01000175.1:0-1452 GCA_003533825.1 Phycisphaerales bacterium | reverse complement strand
TAAACGTTGCATGAAGGTCCAATTGGAAATGTTGTTATGATTACAAAGCTAAGCGTATCGAACTTCAAATCGGTTCGTCAGTTGAATATCGAGTGTAAGAAGGTCAACCTGTTCATAGGCGAGCCCAACACAGGCAAGTCCAACATCCTGGAGGCGCTGGCTCTATTGTCTTGGTGTGGCCAGTCGGGACAAGAACCTCTTAGTAATTATGTTCGTTTCGAGTTGATGCAATACCTATTCTACGATGGATTGGTAACTGATCAATCCGTGGAAATCAGGATTTCGACGAAGGAAATTGATCCTACGGGTATCTGTGTCACTTTCAATACCGATCACTATGAGATCCGTAAATGGGAGGGCAACAGTACCTTCAGGAAAGTGAACAACCGTGGGCATTACCGAGGCTCAACAGTTTTTGGACAAACCAGGGATATCAAATTCTTTCGTTTCAAGAACTTGGCGAAATATGATGACAAAGAACCGGGCCCCCTCAAGCCACCCAGTGGTACAAATCTGTTCGCAGTCGTCTCTGGGGCAAAGACCCTCCAGGATATAATGAAGGAATTCTTCCAGAAGTACGGTTTAAAGCTGGTAGCGAGGCTCCATGAGAGGACCTTTGAACTCCAGAAGGATGTAGACGGCTGGATATCGTCTATCCCTTATACCCTGGCTTCTGATACCCTCCGCCGGATTATATTTTACACGGTGGCCATCGCTTCTAACAAGGACTCGGTACTGGTATTCGAGGAGCCGGAGTCTAATGCTTTTCCTTACTATACCAAGTACCTCGGGGAGCGGATCGCCTTAGACCAGACCAACCAGTTTTTCATTGCCACTCACAATCCGTATCTGCTTTCGGCCGTCATAGAGAAAGCCAACAAGGAAGATATCCAGGTCTTCATCACCTACTTCAAGGACTTCGAGACGCGGGTCAAGTCCTTGACGCCGGAGCAGGTCGCGGAGTTGATGGAAGCGGATCCCTTCTTCAACATGGATCGATTCATTGAGGAAGAGGAATGAGGGTCCTGGTTGAGTGCAATGCCGATGAGGTGGTTCTCCGAAATCTGGGAGTCCAGAAGAGGCAGTTATTTCATTTCGGAGGCAAGGACAAGTTAATCAACCGTCTGAGACATCTGCATGGAGCCGTCGGTGTTGTGGACGAAGATCCCGCCAGTATTCAGCACCCCGATCTGAAGGCAAGCTACCGGCAGACAGAATCTGCTGAAGGGCTCCGCCTTTTGGCTCGCCAGGGCAGCGGCGGTCAAAGACTTGTCGTAATCTGTCCTAAGCTGGAAGACTGGCTCATTGAGAGAGCCAAATCATCAGGAATCCGACCTGAAGATCACGGTCTCCCCAGCGATCCTGATCGTCTGCATAGCATCCCCCGATATGAGCAGAAGGAAGGCTTTCGACGCTTCCTCTCGGTACTGAAAGAGCAAGACAAGGGAATGC
>DQCG01000412.1:6082-6327 GCA_003533825.1 Phycisphaerales bacterium | reverse complement strand
GTTCAAAAAGTCAGGTAACGGCGTACCTGTTAGCGAGGCCGGTTCCTTGCCGGCTTGCTGTTCGAGTTTTTCAACACCGATATATTTGACCTGATCCGCCGGCAGAACATCCCGGTCTAAAGCAAAGACCGCCAGCCCAACCGTGCCGCTGCCCGCACCGCCTTTACCACTAAGCTCATATCGGCGCAGATTGCCGTCGAACGCGACAGGCCGATACTGAACACCACCGGGACCTGCTAATGTCG
>DQCG01000412.1:0-6065 GCA_003533825.1 Phycisphaerales bacterium | reverse complement strand
GTAAACCGCAATTCCCGGTCATTCTTATTCATCGTCATTGCCAACCCGCGTGTACCCATGGAAGACCAGCCGGTACCGCCCGGCGAGACGACCCACTGCCAGCCTGCCGCCGGAGCAAAGGGCTGCGCCGTCAGCTCATCGAGCGACAGATCATCCGTCGAAATCCGTGACTGAGCGTCCGCGCCCACTTCCACCAATGTAATCGAATCCCTGCTCTGCCTGATATTGCCGTTAAAATTGCTGGAATATTCTATCTCGCTCTTCAGCACACCAAAGGGAGCCTTTTCATGCACCCACTGCCGAAATGTAGCATCGAATTCTATCGAGCCAAATCGCGTGAGCTGCCGGCCGGTCCAGCCGGAACATTCAAAACGCCCCAGCTTTGTTTCAATCGTTTGAGATTCAAGCGGGCGAATCTCCAGGTCAGGCCCGGTCAGAATAAATGTCAATTCACCGAATTCATCCGGCGGATTCATACCGGTAATATTACATTGTTCTCTCCGCAGCCCGCAATGCCAGATACTCAGCGATTGTTCAATTATGTTCCGGCCTCTCTTCGGCAGCTTCTCGCTAATAAGCAGCTTCCAGACCAGCTCCTGCCCGCCAATTTCAAGAACGACCTCGATCCACCGGTATGGTTGCCCCGCCACGACCATTTTTCCAACAGAGGCGATGGTAACATAGTTGTCACCCTGCTCAAACCGGGCCCAGGTGCCGTCGGGCGGCAAACGGTCAATTAAACCGACTGGTGCTGTTTGGATTTCAGCATCTATTCCAGGCCAGGTTTTGTTAAACAGACTCGCGTCGGAATCAACCGCAGGATGACTCATTTTGTCGCCGGATTTTTGTGCTTTACACACTGCTGCCTGATGTGAGATACATAAGAGCCAGATCAGAATTAAAATTCCTCGTTTCATTGCATTAGTTTCCATTGATTTGCTTCAGTTTTTCATCGAGATCAGCCGGAGTAAAACCTTCCGACCGGACGATATGCTCCCTGTCAGCCAGAATCAGCCAGGGCAGTGCACGAACGCCCCATGCGGAACGTATCTCATTTTCATCGCCCCGGATCGCTCCAACCGGGAAGGGGATATTGTACTTTTTAATCCATTCATTCAGCGCGTTTTGCTCAACTTTCGAGGCCTGGACGGCAACAATAATTGTATCGTTTTGCTGGATCTGGGAAGCTTTCTTGGCGATTTGCATAATGCAGTTCCGCGACGGCCGCTGGTTCATATCGAAAAAGCAAACGAGCATCATCTTGTTTTTAGTCTGCCCGGCGGCAATATCAATATCGATACCATCGAATCCGGGCAGGACATTGCCGGCCAGCAGACTCGGTTCGGATTGTACTATCAGCTCGAAGTCAGCAATAACCATACTTTCGTAAAACGCCACGGTCTTTGAGATCTCACCGTACGAGACCTGCCAAACCCGCGGGACATAGTCCCAATCCTTGTCCGACCTGCCGCTACTGGGACGAATCTTCGTTCTTATATGTTCGAAACGAAATCGTCCCTCAGAATCTGTGTCGGCGGTTCGGTCGCGGTCGAATCCGAGGTGCGTGTACGATGTACGATCTGTCTGTTCGATTTTGACCTCGACATTTGGAATAGGTATCTTTTTGCCCTTTTCCAGCCGTAATAATCGTCCGTTGACAGTCCCGCCCTCGGGAAGCGTAACTTTCAGGTCCTTTTTGCCTGCGGGAATATCATAGACAATGATCGCCGCATGATCATCCGGAGAAAACCGCAGGTTATACTCGGTGTCTTCTTCAAGCTCGATGGCGAAACGACCCTGCTTGTCGGTTATATCTCTAAGTTTAGAGTAAGAAGAGAAACTCCATGAGAATTTACCATTCTCGTTACGTCTTTTTATGCAGCACACACCGACCGGTACCTCTGCAACCGGCGAACCGTTCTCTTCGAGAGCCACACCCGCGATAACCTTTTCACCGCTCTGGATGATTTGCTCGTAACTTTTCGTCCCTAAATACTGTAACACCGGATTTCCCTCACGGACAACAATCTTTATGCCGCTCGCACCGCCATTGGTAATAGCGCGAGCAGATAGGCGCTTGCCATCATGAGTGGCGCTGATCCTTATATTTAGCTCGCCCTCGCAAACGGCATCGAAAGTGAATTTTCCCTGCAAGTCGGACTGCGTTCTAAGGTTCCCGGGTTGGCCGCCTTCGAAGTTGTAAGATTCGACTCTTGCATTGGCGATGGGATTGCCCTGTGTGTCCACAACAAGGCCTGATACGACAAGATTTGCCACAGGCAAGGTTATTTCTCCTACTTTTAGGCGGTTATTCAACGCTTCATCGGCATGAATTTCAAGGCGCTTGCTGCCATATCCAACGGCATTAAAACTGAGTTCATATCTATTTTCAATCGGAATCGCTTTGATCTCAAAGTTGCCTTCGGCATCGGTTCCTATCGACTCACGTGACATTGTTGAGCCCCACATTGTCTGCCGGAGCATAATCCGAATCCGGGCATTATCAATACCTTTACTATCGGGATTCACAACCTTGCCGGTAACAATTACACCCGGCTTTAGATCTATATCCAGCGTTTTTGCACCTTCAGGGATGGTAGTAACGAGGGCCAGATTCCCCTCCGCATACCGACAGACGAGAAGAGGCGCCTGACGTTCGTCAACGGCTCTACCTAAATCCCAGCTTACTTTATATTTTCCTTCAGCATCAGAGCGGGTCTCCCGCCCGCCCATCGGACAGACTTGCAGCGTAGCTCCTTCCACCGGTTTGCCGTTATTATCTCGCACTATACCGGCAACTGTCGGCAGAGCGTTAAGCTGCCATTCAAGGCGTTTCGTCGTGCCTTCCTCGGCAGTAATGGCCTGCTGATTACGAAAACTTGAAAAACCCTCCTTGAAAGCGTCGGACGATTGGTACACTCCGGGTAAGAGGCGAATTCGACCGACGCCGTCATCCCCCGTCCTCCCGCGATATGATTGCCTGTGCCGCTGATCGTACACATACACCCTGGCTCCTTCGAGAGGTTTATTCGACCTGACCTCGGTAACGAGGACTTCCAAAAGCCCTCCTTTGCAAAGCTCTATCTTTATATCTTCCACGACCTTTCCCGCCTCGGTTGTGACCTCGACCGGTGCGGCGACCCAATCCGGCTGAGTTTCCCGGGGACGCACAAGCTCCAGTATATATCTGTCGGGAGCAAGGGAATTTATAGAGAATGCCCCATCGGCGTTTGAAATCGCCGGCTTGTGCCTGATGTCTGCCAGATCCTGCTCCTTCCTCACCATGACTTCCACACCGGCCATTGGTTTGCCACTGCTTTTTTCTACGACGATGCCCTCAATTTTTGCCTCGACGGGCTGAACCAGTTTGATGTCCTTTTGGCCCGGGGCAAACGTTAGCTTCTGGCCTGAATATTGGCGGGGCCGGTAAGTACTTATCGTCGCTCTGCCCGCTTTTTTCACAAGCAGCTCTGCTGTCGCATCCGCAGGCAGGCCGGAGAATACGAATTGGCCTGATGCGTTTGTACCGGCCTTAAACAGCTTCATGGTTACCGGCGCAGCCAGACCGGTTTGTCCCTCTCCCTCGCCGACTTTTAAGATGGAAATGCTCACCTCGGCGCCGGAAACAGGTTTGTCGCTCTGGTCGACTACGATTCCCGCAAGCTCTTTCGCCGGGCCAAGTTTAATCTCCACTTCTTCGTCCTGCCTCATAGGCCAATTGCCCACACCGATTGCCAGCGGCTCTTTTTCCGCGACAATATACCCATATCGATAGACATCGCTTTCGGCACTCACGCTGAAAGAGAACGCTCCGTCAGCATCAGTTATCACCTCACCCGCCAGCTTTGCCTCTCGTGATGTTGGCGGATCACCGTAAAACATTGCAAGCAAACGTACTTTTGCTCCAGTGACAGATCGGCCCTGCTCTTCGATGACTCTGCCCGTACAGGTGATTTGGCCGGCCTTCGTATTTTCGCCGCTCCGGGCCTGCCCGGAAATCGTAAGAATAATCAGTGACAGGGCCACACATAGAATTGTCATCCAAATCCTGCGCATAATAACTCTCCTTCATGTTATGTACAGTTTCCTAATTTTTCCCGGCCTGCTCACTCAAGCTGATTCTCTAAACCCCCCAACTGGAATCCCTCGGACACTATTGTATGTTTATCATCTGTCAGAATTAACCACGGCAGCGACTTGACGCCCCAATTGAAACGTATTTTCTCAGCATCGCCATGAATCGTCCCGACCGGGAAGGGAATATTGTTCTTTTTGACCCACTCATTTAGCTTGTCCTCATCAACTTTTGAGGCCTGGACAGCAACGATAGTCACACCTTTGTTATTGAGCTGTTCGGTTTGTTCGGAAAGCTGACTGATACACCGTCGGGATGGTCTCTGGTTCATGTCCCAGAAGCAAACCAGGATCATCTTGCCTTTTACTTGTGCCGGGGCCAAATCAATCTTCACGCCGCCCAAGTCGGGCAGAGGTTTGCCAATCAGCGACGGTATAAGGGCTGATTTCCCGATAACTTCCAGTTCCAACACACCGATATCCAGAGGCTCGTCGCTACGGCCGCCCGGCATCTCTTTAATATTGAATGGGTGGGTCAGCACGCCGATTCTCTCGCCCCAGCGGCTCCGCGAATCCGGAGGCGGCCCATAAGCGGTCAGATATACACAGTAGTCTCCGGCGGGAACATCGTCGGCGCGGAATGAGCCATCTTCTTCGAACTCCAGAGTTATGATTTTATAGGTGCTATTGGGAGTGGATATCTGTAAACGATGATTGGTGTATTGCCAATCGAATTTATCCTTAATTATATCAGGAATTACCACCCTGCCAATCACAGGACGCCCGGTCCCACCGATTTGGACGTCAGTTGCCTGGCCCGATTTGACCTCGATGCTGAAACTGTGGCTCATGCGTCGAGCACGGTCGCCAATCGGTATCGCCCGCGTTACCACCCCTCCACCCGGCAGGATGTGAGCAAATGAAAAATGCCCGTCCTTATCCGTTTGTACCTCGTACTCAAAATTTATTCTTGGATGCTCCGTTCCCCGGCGAGATTCCGGCAAGAAGGCGATAAGCTTATCGGCGCCGGGTTGTGCGCCGATTCGCAACGTCCCCTCGATTCGACCCCAGGGAATCAAGGTAATGTTTTGTGAAGCCTTAAATTTCTGCGGCATAATCTTAGCGAATCCCTGCTCACTGAGCACAACGATTGCATAAGGACTTACAGGCGGCACAAAGTCAAATCTGCCATTTGCATTGGTTTGAAGGATGACATTCTGTTCCGACGAGCGGGAATCAATCCGGCCGTTGACGATTCGCAACCGGTACGTCGCAATCACAACGTCGGCTTCCGTCAAAGGGCTGCCGTCAGGAGAGTTCACCAAAACCGTAACGGCGTCGGCTTTGTCCAGCTTGAAATCACGAACGATATTGCTTTGCTGAATTTCACTGGGTCTGATACAGTCTGATACGGCGGACTGATATCCATCAGCATCTACGCGAATACGATAGGTAAATATCTCTTGTCTATATTCCTGTTCATATTGGCCGTCTGTGAAAGTTCGAATATCATGCTCCTGCCATTGTGGGGCTCTGCCGTCCTCAAAATCAATTCCGTTAATTGTCGTGAATTTGTCTATCGGCTGGCCTGCCTGAGCATCAATCACCGTGCCGCGTACCTTCAATGTCGGCCGGAGCGTAATGTCATATTTACGCCGGCCAGCTCTCATCGCATACTTTTCAAGCGCCATATAGCCTTCTTTGCCTATGTCGAAGGTGAGTTCGTCGGCCGGGGCGTCAGTAATCCTGAAGTTTCCCTCGGCGTCTGTTTTAGCCGCAAGATGCAGCCTTCTCCTGTTCCTGCGCCACTGCTCGGCACTTACCCAGGCTCCTTCTACGGGCTTTCCGGCCTGATCGGTCACCTTCCCTTCAATAATCCTGCCCGACTCCAGGTGGATCTCAACCGGCGGCATTCCTGCTATTATTGACATGACTTTCAGGTCCGGGGCATATCCCGGAGCCTGAACGGTCCAAATAGTCATGCCGGGATT